>NZ_RZSL01000552.1:0-3998 GCF_003997355.1 Mesorhizobium sp. M1E.F.Ca.ET.041.01.1.1
GATCATGAGATCGACCTGCCGGTGACGGTGACGCCGCTCGGCGCCGTCGCCCGTCTCGAACATGCGTTGTCGAACTTCGACGAGGACCGGGAACGCTATCGGCAGCGTCTCGCCGACGCCCGGCGCCGTCTCGCCTCCTACCGATCCCGCGATGGCGGCGAATCCGCCTTTGGCGGCGAGCTCGCCGAAAAGCGCCGGCAGCTTGCCGAAGTCGAAGAGGCCCTCGCGGCCGACATCGAGGGCATCGCGGATGCCGTCGCCGCCTGACCTATTGAGTTACCCTCAGCGTATTGGTGCGAATACCGCTTAGTTTGGCTGGGCGGTGCAGCCGGTGCTCGAAATAGTCGGCAAACACCTTGTAGTCGGCGTAGGCGTCCTTGTCGCACCAATATGCGCCGAGGCACCCCCAGACCGGCGATCCCAGTCGGGGGCTGCAAGGTCTGGCATCGGGGGCTCTCAACTGGAATGGCGGCTCTGATAAGACCTTTCGCGGCTCTCCGACGCCGTACCTGCTGCGTCCAGTCGCAGTGAGGGGTTTTGCCCCCTTGTCAGGTTCGCAGCCCGTCGGTGCCGCCTCAGGTTGAAAAGGATCAACCTGCAGATGATTGAGTAGACCACCACATGTGTCGCTTCGAAGATTTGCCAGCGTGGTGACAATGGGTATGGCGAGAACAATTGAAGGATATCTGTCGTGCCACGACGGTGGCATCATTGGACGTCTCGTCGAGAACGGCGTGCGCCTGCTTCAAAACTGAGAAATCGAAGTCCGGTCCAGACAGCGGCCCATGCTACGACGAATTCAAGGGGAGAGCCCGAAGGCGAAGTAAATCGGACCCATGAGAGATACCAGTGGAACAAGAACACTCAGGCACTTTTGTAGGGGTAGCGCTTGCCCGGCTTCGGCGCAATCGTACGCGCCATTCCGCTTCAGTGAGATCGCCCTGCTCAAAACTGCCTCCAAAAACAGTTTCAATCCAGCCTTGCGCATCACGCCAATCTGGGGTTGCGACAAGCGCTGGCGAGTGTCAAAAAGCTGTACAGGAAAAATATTCAGATCATCAACGCCGCGGTCAACGGCACCTACAGCGTGTTTCAGGCAACAGAGGAGGAGTTAGCTATCATCTTCCCCGACGGGACAAGACATTGAATTGTTCGAAGACCCAATCGAGCGGCTTCGGCGACGGTCTGGTCACGGTCCAGCGGCGAGGGCGACCATTGCCCGAACATCGCCGGCCGAGCTGTTGCAGGGCGCCCGCCCCGATCTGCCGAGCGAAAGCCTTGAGGGTCCGCACCGCAAGATCATCGCCACAACCCTTTGCCGAGTTCTGCAACGCCGGCGCTCTCACAGACGTCGACGGCAGGCCCGTGGCCAGCAACCAATCCCGTGCCAGTTATGAAGATGCGACCGCGACATTTCAGGCTGTGGGCAATTCAACATAAGAAGAAGGGCTGTGAAAACGGGGATATTTGATGAGCCGTCTTACCTCGCAAAACTCCTCAGGTATCGAGTGGCGGCCGAACAAACTGTTTTTGATCTTCAAGAAATAGGAGAGAGGTATGTTTCGTTATCTGGCGCGTCGTCATGATCGCAAGCACATCTTGAGAACCTTAGAACGCCAGAAGCGTACCGATCACAGGTCCATAGGCTTTGGTTATGATACTTCCTTGGCGTTCACGGTTAACGAGGCCGAGGACAAAAAAGCTAGTGGCCGCGAATTGGCGTTCAGGACGCTTTCCGAAGGAGAACAGTTTTTCTTCCCGGTTTTGCCCCCGGAGCCATTAAGAGAAGAAGAAAATATTGTCATTTTTCAGTCTGATATCACAACCGTGGATGAAGACAACAATACATTTGAATGTGTGGTTACCGATAGCGGATCGAAAGATCATGCACTCGTTGTGTTTCATCATTGGTACGCGCGGAACCGTTTCCCAACATTCGCCAAGTTCTTTGCCGCAAGGGGCATAACAGTTATTGAGGCTACCCTCCCATATCATTTTAGTCGTGGTTCCCACGACTATTCCGAGGAAAAATTCTTCAACGCGAATTTGGGACGTACCGTCCGGTCGATGAGACAGGCGGTATTGGATGGCCGTAAGATTGTTCGTTGGCTTCATAGTCAGGGGTATCGAAAAATCTCCGTTGTAGGCATGTGCTTAGGTGGCACGGTTGCTGGACTGATCGCTGCCCAGGAAGAAAAGGTTGATAAAGCGGTTCTCATGGTATCGCCAGGGAGCCCTGCTGATCTTGTTTGGACTGGGGAGACCATGCAGTCGTTACGTGGTCGTATTGAACCGGCCATGTCACTCGATGAATTGAAAACCGCTTGGGGTCTCATCAACCTAGAGCTCCATACGTGGAGTCTCACACGTCCTGGCCTGGATATTATGTTCGTGCTTGGCAAGGACGATACGATCACACGTCCAGAAGCTTCGGATCGGGTGATAGAGTTATTGACGAAATGCAATCGTTCGCCAGAAGTCCTGCGTCTCAATTGCGGACATTCGTCTGTGGGGATTTTTCCCTATAACATGATCGCAGCCAGGAAGGTGCTGCGATTTTTGAAAGAGTCTCCGACCTTAGCGGAGATCTGGGAGGTTTCGCTACGACTTTAGCGAAACCCAAATGCTGACGAAACGGGGCAGGTAAAGGCCTCCCCGAATATGAAGTGAGCTCGGCGGCTTTTCACCACGCTTGAATGCATGACCAGAATGCGCGATTGTCGCCCGCCCCGTTATCGCAGGTGAACGATGAACCGCAGGGACAAGGCGTCACCTTTCGTGCCAACCGAAATCCACGTCGGCACGGTGGAGGACGACAAGGGCGCTCTCGGCATCCTATCGATCCATACGACCGAAGGCCTTTTGAATATCGCGCTCGACCTTCACGCCGCCGATGCCATAGTCAATGCGATTGGCGCTATCCGCTCGAAGCTGGCGCTTGTTGAAAGCTAAAAATGCCCGGTCGAAACCGGGCAGGAGGTCTTTCTTAGGAGCCGATCGGATCAACGCAGATCGTCATCGGTAATGTACGTCGTCGTCATGACGGCCTGCTGAAGCCGCGTCAGGCCCTTTCTTGTATCGACGCGCGAGGTGGCGGGAAGTCGGTAGCGTACCCCATCACCTTGTCGACTCGCTCGGCCAGCCAAAAGGCCTTCATTGAAGCAGCTACCGGTCTAGGCCGGCGGCGTGTACGCCACTTTCTCGCCGTCTTCCTTCACGAACTCGCGCACCGGATGCTCGAGTAGGGGCAGCACCACCTCTGAAGGCCGGCATAGCCTTGTGCCCTTCGGCGTCTCGACGATCGGCCGGTTGATCAGGATGGGGTGGGCGAGCATGAGATCGATCAGCTCGCCGTCGCTCCATTTCGGGTCGGCGAGGCCAAGCTCGGCATAAGGCGTTCCCTTCTCCCGCAGCAGCTCGCGCGGGGTGATGCCCATCGCCGAGATCAGTTCCAGCAGCCGCTCGCGGCTCGGTGGCGTCTTCAGATATTCGATCACCACCGGCTCCTCGCCGCTGGCGCGGATCATGGCGAGCGTGTTCCGCGAGGTGCCGCAATCAGGATTGTGATAGATCGTGACCGTCATGACTGTGCTTTCAGTGGCTGGGATTGCGGAATGATCTCCGGCCGCAGCAGCCAGCCCATCAGCGCCAGAGCGATCAATGCGCCAAGCAGTTCGGCGACGATGAAGCCCGGGAGATCCATGGGCCGGATGCCGGAGAACGTGTTGGTCAGCGAACGCGCCAACGCCACGGCCGGATTGGCGAAGGATGTAGAGGCGGTGAACCAGTAGGCAGCGGTGATATAGAGGCCAACCAGCCATGGCACGGCTCGCTGCTCGAACCGGGCTCCGGAGAGAATGACCGCGACGAGGCCGAATGTGGCCACCATTTCGGAGAACCATTGCGCCGGTCCGGCACGCGGCTTCGTCGCGATCTCCAGCACCGGAAGTGCGAACATGAGATGCGCCGTGATCGCACCGGCAATGCCGCCGACAAAC
>NZ_RZSL01000553.1:0-3969 GCF_003997355.1 Mesorhizobium sp. M1E.F.Ca.ET.041.01.1.1
CCTCGCGCCCGTAAAACAAGTCGTCCCCTGACCGAAAGCTCGGCAAGTCGTTCGGAAGATCGGCAATAGCTTTCGTGACCACAAAGAAGTGCTCATTGGCCACAATCGGCAGGTCGAGCTGCACCATTTTCGCGATTTCCCGCGCCCAGATCCCTGCACAGTTGATGACTGTTTCACAGGTAATGGTACCATCCGGCGTCGTGACAGACCGAACACGGTCGCCAACCGCAATAGATGTCACCCGTTTGTTTAGCAATACCTTGGCGCCGCGGCTCTTCGCGATGCGGATCATCGCTTCAGTGTAACCGGTTGGATCCACGCGATACGAATCCGGGTTCCATAGTCCGCCGATGAGACCTTGCGGTGATACAATGGGAAGATACTCCAAGACTTCCTTGGGTGACAGCACATCTAGCTCGAGATTTGCGCTTCGCCCGTGCGCCGCGATGCGACGTATTCTCCCCATGCTGTCTTCCCTATGAGAGAAAACGACCCGTCCGATAGTCTTGCGACCAATATTTTGCCCAGAAATCTCTTCAATAACCTTGATCTCGTCTTGTGTATATCGGAAATTCCTGACAAAGGCCGGTACTTCACTGGTAGCCGACATGCTGGCTGCAGAGTGCCACGTGGTGCCGCTGCCGATAGCATTGCGCTCAAGCAAAACTACATCCGAGCACCCGTATTTGGTTAGGTGGTACGCGACGCTAGCGCCGATGACGCCTGCCCCGACGATAATCACTTGAGCATGAGATGGTAGCGTGGACAAATAGGTTTCCTTCAATCTGTGAGGGTTAGAAATATCGAGGGTAGTATATGGCAGAAAGCTTTAACGCCTCTATCCGGCATGTCACGCCGCTAATGATTATGCTGTCTTGTGGGATGTTATCGTTCAGCTCGAATGTTGGAATCGTTTTGGTTGAGCAGCCTATTCTTGAGTAATTAAGTTCACCCACAGAGCTATGCCATGGCGGATCGCGCTGTCTTTGAAGTCGAACTCGGAGTGGTGAAGAGGCGCTGATGGGCCATTTCCGAGAAAATGAACGCAGCCGTGCACGCTTCCAGCATGTAGGAAAAGTTTTCAGCACCCATGACGGGCTGCATCTGCCCTGAACCGCAGCCTTGGCGGCATCACCGAAAATCTTCGCCTGTGCGACGCGGTTTACGGATCGCATAGGAGGGCAAAGCCTGACGAAGCGCGTTGACAGTCGTGTGAATCCCACGGCATATGCCGCGCGCATCCGAGCATTATGGAAGGCATTGAGTCATTATGTCCGGCGAGAGACGTCCTCCGCTACTATTCTCAGTCGCCCGAGATACACGAGTTGAATGCATCAAAGGATTGCTGGTAGCTGGTGGTGGTGATCGTCCAGAAATCCAGCGAAGGCGTGGACAAAAGCCTCACACTCTTCGTCACTCGTGGCCAGTGAGAGATTGATAGTGCCTCGGCGGGGGACGCAAAATCCGCGCAACAGCATATCCCGGTGGGAAAGCTTCCTCTGTGCGGCGGTCGTTGTCACGGACGACGGATCCACCGGCGCCTTCGCCTGGAAGTGAAGCGACAGTACAGAGCCGTAACCGGTGACCGTAAAAGCAACGCCACGGCTGGTGGAGATCTCAAGAAGCTTGGAACGGAGGCAGTCCCCGCGGTCGTTCACTTCCATCAGCACTTCCGCGGTCGCCACTTTGGTCAGACCGGTGTATCCGGCGATCATGGTCAAAACATTGTTGTTAAATGTCCCGCTGTGCATTAGCGCATTCTGACTCGACGGGTCCATCCGGTCGATGAGGTCAGCGCGTCCGCCAAACGCACCGAAGGTAAGCCCACCTCCCAGCGATTTCCCAAGCGAGGTCAGATCGGGACGCACTTTGAAAACGTCCTGCAGGCCGCCAGGTGAAAAGCGTGCGGTGACAACCTCGTCAAAGATAAGTAGCGCGCCGAATTCGTCGGCCAGCTCGCGGAGGGCGAAGAGGAAGCTCCGCTCGGCAAGGATCCCGCCTCCGCTGCCCATCATCGGCTCGACGATGATCGCAGCAATGCGGTCCTTGTCAGTGACTAAGGCGCGCCTCGCGTCGTCCGCATCGTTGAAATCGGCAAAACGCATGTTGTTGATGTCGATATTCAGGCCAGCATTGATGTTCGTATAGCTCATCAGGCTGCCGTGATAGCCACCCTTGAATGCGAGGATAAGCGGACGTCCCGTAAGAGCACGTGCAAGGCTCATCGTCACAAGGTTGGCCTCGGTTCCAGAATTGCAAAACCGGACCCGTTCAATCGAGGAAAAACGGCCGCAGAGGGTTTCTGCCAAGGCGACCTCATGACTATGGGGACCACCGAAACTGATCCCGTTGTCCAGAGCCTTCCTAATAGCTGCAAAAATAATTGGATTGGAGTGGCCGTAGAACCCCGCGGTCATGTCATTGGTGAAGTCGATGTAGTCATGGCCATCAACATCGCGAACGTGGCTTCCAGACGCATTGTCGATAAATAGTGGGAACGGGTCGTAGTGAAGAACAGCCCGGGTATTGCCTCCGGGGAGAACGCGCCTTGCCAAGTCCCTGCAGCCACGACTCTTGGGATTAGCAGCGTGGTAACACACTTCTAGGTCCGCCAAAGCTTGATCAATGCCGCGAGATTTATACTGCGTGGAAACCATTATCTTTTCCTCGTCGGACCGGCCTAGGTTAAGTGGGCGCTTCCAGCACAGCACCCCGATGCGGGCGCGCACGTTGGGGTGCACTACGTTTGTCAATCTTTGCTAGGCCAGCGGACAGTGTGTTCGCAACTGGACCGGATTATGTCCGGCGCGCTATCTGTTATGCCGTTTGCACTACTACTAGGTTTTTGCGCCATGCCAGACTCTGGCGGTCTTACGGCTGCGGTTTATGCCTTGCTGGCGGGTCCAGGTGTATCTGGGTCTGCCAAACACGCGTGCAGACCTTGTCATCGGCGTTTTCAGAATGGTATGCCATAGGGAGGTCCGGTGACCGATGTGCACCGGCGAACAAAACGCATCGGTCGGCTGGCTGTCGTGAACGTCGAATATCTTGCGACGCAGATGGGCCAGGCAGGCAGCTTCTCGAATTTCGCCACCCTTATAGAGCTGGTTATAACCACTGGTACCAAAGGTCCTGGTTGGTGACTCTTTCGTGATTTTGGGGCGTTTGGAGGCCGTGGTTCCATATTGCCGAAGGAGAGTCGGCGATGGGATCAGCATTGAAGTTGCGGGGTGACTATTCGGCTGGCGAGCTTCGGCGGTTCGCGCGAATGTCGAAGGATGTGCGCCAGAGCAGCCGGCTGTTGTCGATCGGGGCGATTTTGGACGGGATGAGCCAGGCCGATGCGGCGCGGATCGGCGGGATGGATCGTCAGACGCTCTGCGACTGGGTGCACCGGTTCAATGCGGCAGGTCCCGAAGGCCGTCGCGTCTGTCGCCCGAGCAGCAAGCCGACCTGGCCGCAATCGTCGAAAAGGGGTCCGGACCGTGCTGTTGAGGGCGTCGTGCGCTGGCGACGCGTCGATCTGAAGTGCGTCACCAAGGATCGCTTTGGCGTGGACTACGACACGCGCTATATCGGCAAACTGCTGCACAGGCTTGGCTTCTCGCACGTCAGCGCACGTCCGCAGCATCCGGCACAGGACGCCACACATCGTCGGGGAATTCAAAAAACTGCCCGCGCACGCTGAAGGCGCATCTTTGCGACCTGAACGAAAGTGGATCTGTGGTTGCAGATGCTATGAGGGCGGAGATCGTCGAGAGTGGCGGATGTCCGACCTCATGCGAAGGAAGCCATCATGTCCTCGAATACAATTGACTACGAGAACGTCATCATCATCGCGATCGAACTCAGCCGATCGATATGGCTCGTTGCCGCCCGCTTGCCGGGGAGTGGAGAAGCCGCGGTTTCACAAGATCGGCGCTGGCGACACGGCCGCTCTCCTGTCGCATCTCTCATCATTGCAAAACC
>NZ_RZSL01000554.1:0-3952 GCF_003997355.1 Mesorhizobium sp. M1E.F.Ca.ET.041.01.1.1
GGCTGACAGAGGCTGATGCGGATATGGCCGGCTGCAGCGTCGCCGAAGCTCGATCCCGGCATGACGCCGACCTTTTCCTTGTCGAGCAGCGCCCAGGCGAATTTCTCGTCGTCGGGTTCGATGGCGGAGATGTCGAGCATGACGTACATGCCGCCTTCGGAGCCGTGCACGGTGACGTCATTGACGCCGCGTATGGCGTCAAGGAAGACCGCGCGGCGCGCGGCGTAGCGCTCGGCGATTTCCTTCACGCCGTAGTGGTTTTCGAGCGCCTCGGCGCAGGCGATCGAGATGAAGGCCGGCAGGCCGTAGGTCGTCACCAGGTTGAGATCGGTCATCAGCGCGATCATCGCTTTCGGGCCGCTGAGCCAGCCCATGCGCCAGCCGGTCATGCCGTGGCTTTTCGACATCGAGTTGATGACCAGCGTGCGCTCGGCCATGCCGGGCAGCGAGCGCGGCGAGATGTGCTCGCCGCCGCCGAGCGTCCAGTAGACCTCGTCCGACAGCAGCCAGAGATCGCGTTCCTTGCAGATTTCGGCCAGTTGCTCGAGCCGTTCGCGCGAATAGACAGCCCCGGTCGGGTTGTTCGGCGTGTTGATCAGGATGGCGCGGGTATTGGGTCGGAGCGCCGCGCGGATCCTGTCGGCGTGCGGTTGGAAGCCGTCCTCGGCCGGCGTCTCGACCACGGTGAAGCTGGCGCCGGCGGCGCTGAAGGTGTTGGGGTAGGTGGCGTAGTAAGGCGCGACGACGATGGCGTGATCGCCGGGATCGAGCACACCCTGCACGGCAGCGTAGAGCGCGCCCTGGCCACCAGCCGTGGCGATGATCTCGTCCGGTTCCGTCAGGATGCCGGTGCAGGCGGTGGAAGCTGCCGCCATCGCCTTGCGCAGGCGCGGCAGGCCGGGCAAGGGCGTGTAGTGGTGGTTGCTGCCGCGCACGGCGTGGACGCAGGCCTCGATCGTTTCAGAGGGCGTGTCGAAGTCGTGATCGCCGACCGAGAGCACGATGATGTCCTCGCCAGCCTGTTTGCGGGTCCAGGCGGCGAAATGGACTTCCCAGCCGTCCTTGCCGGATGGCACGATGCCGGTAATGCGCTTTGACGGTTTTGGCATCAGGCTCTCAACCTCTCGTTCTTCGGATCCCAGAGCGGCTCGTCCTTCTGCACCACCGCCTTGAAACGGTCGCCGAAGATCTCGACCTCGATGGCCGTGCCGGGCTCGGTCAAATCGGAGCGCAGCATGCCGAGCGCGATCGATTTGCCGACGCGATGGCCCCAGCAGCCTGAGGTCGTCTCGCCGACGATTTTCCCGTCATGCCAGAGCGTCGACATATAGGGCGCATCGCAATCGCCGGGATTTTCGACGACCAGCGTGACGAAGCGCTTCTTCACGCCTTGCTGCTTTTCGCTGAGCAAAGCCGCCTTGCCGCGAAAGTCAGGCTTGTCCCATTTGACGAAGCGCTCCAGCCCGCCCTGCAGGACCGAATAGTCGGTCGACAGATCGCCCTTCCAGGCGCGGTAGCCTTTCTCGAGCCGCAGCGAATCCAGCGCATACATGCCGAAGGGTTTCAGGCCGTGCTTCTGGCCGGCGGCCCAGACGGCGTCGAAGACAGTCGTCGTGTCGGCGACCTTGGTGTGGATTTCCCAGCCAAGCTCGCCGGCGAAGGAGACGCGCACCAGCTTCGCCCAGCGTCCGGCAATGGTCGTCTCCTGATGAGTCAGCCAGGGCAAGGTCAGGTCGGCGTCGCAGACCTCGGACAGTATATTGCGTGAATTCGGGCCGGCGAGGATCTGCGTCGAGTACTCCTCGGTGCGGTCGGTCAGCGTGAAGGCAGCATCGGCCGGCATCCGCGATTTCAGCCATTCGAAATCGTGCCATTGCGCCACCGCCGCGGTGATCAGCGTCATCTGGTCTTCGCCGTGGCGCACGACCGACATTTCGGTGACGATGCGGCCCTTGTCGTCAGCGAAATAGACGAGGCCGATCCGGCCGGGCTTCGGCACCAGGCCTGTGACCTGCAGCGCCAGCCAGTCGGCGGCCCCCGGGCCTTCGAGGTTGAAACGCGAGAAACCGGGCAGGTCGAGGATGCCGGCGGCATCGCGCACGGCCAGGCATTCCTCACGCACGCGGTGCTGCCACGGCCCGTCGCGGCGGAAGGTCAGCGTCGCTTCCTCCGAAATGTCGTCGCCGGGCTTCGCGTACCAGGTGGCGCGTTCCCAGCCGTTATAGGCGTCGAACTGGCCGCCCAGCGCCTTGATGCGATCGTGCAGCGGCGAGTGCTTGCGATCGCGCCCGGCCGGCCAGGCATGACGCGGGAACTGGATGGCGTATTCGTTGCCGTAAATTTCCAGGCCCTTGGCGACGCAATAGTCGGGCGCGGAGGCGAAGGACGTGAAGCGGCGCGGGTCGCATGACCACATGTCCCATTCGGTCTGGCCCTCGGTCACCCATTCCGCCAGCACCTTGCCGGCGCCGCCGCCTTGCGCGATGCCGAAGGTGAAGACGCAAGCCTCGAAGGCGTTCGGCACGCCGGGCATCGGCCCGATAAGCGGGTTGCCGTCCGGCGCGTAGGGGATCGGCCCGTTTATGACTTTCGAAAGGCCGGCGGTGCCCAGGATCGGCACGCGGGCGACGGCGTCGGCAAGATAGTGCTCCAGCCGGTCGAGATCGTCGGGGAAGAGCTGGAAGGAGAAATCCTCCGGCATCGGATCGTTATGCGTCGCCCAATGCGCGCGGCAATTGCGCTCATAGGGGCCGAGATTCATGCCGGTCTTCTCCTGGCGCAGGTAATAGGACGTGTCGACGTCGCGCAGCAGCGGCAACTTGTGGCCCTGTTCCTTGGTCCAGGCGGCGAGCTCGGGGATTTCCTCGAACAAAATGTACTGATGGCTCATCACCATCATCGGCACCTCGCGGCCGAACATTTTTCCAACTTCGGCGGCGCGGTAGCCGGCGGCGTTGATGACGATCTCGCAACGGATCTCGCCTTGCGGCGTCGTGACCACCCATTCGCCGTTCTCGCGGCGGACGCCGGTGACCGGGCAGAAGCGGATGATCTTCGCGCCCATGTCGCGCGCACCCTTGGCAAGGGCCTGCGTCAACTGCGCGGGGTCGATGTCGCCGTCGCTCGGATCGTAGAGCGCGCCCTTCAGGTCATGCGTCTCGATGAAGGGGTAGCGGCGCTTGATCTCTTCGAGGCCGACGACGTCGATGTCCATGCCCTGGTAGCGGCCCATGCCCCTGGCGCGCTGGAACTCCTGCATGCGCTCCTTGGTATGGGCGAGCCTCAGCGAGCCGGTGACATGGTAGTTCATCGGATAGTCGACCGCCTCCGCGAGGCCGCGGTAGAGCTCGGTCGAATAGCGCTGCATGTTCATCAGCGACCAGGACGAGGAGAAGGTCGGCACGTTGCCGGCGGCATGCCAGGTCGAGCCGGAGGTCAGCTCGTTCTTTTCAAGCAGCAAGCAGTCGGTCCAGCCGGCCTTGCAGAGGTGGTAGAGCGACGAGGTGCCGACGACGCCGCCCCCGATGATCACCACGCGCGCCGTGCTCGGCAAACCGGCCATGTTTCTTCCTCCCAAGCTTTAACTCAATCCACCGGCGGCGAAACCACCCAGATGACGACCGCCGGCTCGGCGCCTGGATTGCGCCAGCGAAACGGCTTGCCTTCGAAACGGAAGCTGTCGCCTTCGCCAAGCTGGTGCCAGACACCGCCGATCTCGATCTCGAAAGTGCCCGACGCGACATAACCCGCTTCTTCCGTCGGACGGCGCGCTTGGGTCTTCAGTTCCGCGCCTGGCGCGAAGACCGAGCGCAACATCTCGAAGCTACCGCCGAGGTCAGGCGACAGAAGCTCCTCCACGAGGCCCGATTCGCTTGTGCCAAGCGAGCGGCGGCTGCCGGCGCGCACAACCACGCCACGCTCCTTCTCGGCAGGCACATCATGGCTGAAGAAC
>NZ_RZSL01000555.1:0-3930 GCF_003997355.1 Mesorhizobium sp. M1E.F.Ca.ET.041.01.1.1
GCCATGCGCGCTTCGAATCCGGCGACACGGTGCGCGTCGGCAACGATGTGCTGACCGCGCCAAAAATCTTCCTCAACACCGGCGGCCGCGCCGCCGTGCCGGACCTGCCCGGCGTCAACGACATCCCCTATCTCACCAATTCCTCGATGATGGATCTCGATGTGCTGCCCAGCCATCTCGTCGTCGTCGGCGGCAGCTACATCTCGCTCGAGTTCGCGCAGATGTTCCGCCGGTTCGGCTCCGAGGTCACGGTGATCGAGAAGGCGCTGCGCCTGGCCGGGCGCGAGGACGAGGACGTCTCGGCCGCCATCCTGTCGATCCTCGAAAACGAGGGCATCACAGTCCATGTCGGCGCCGACGACATCGCCTTCGCCAGGCAAGGCAATGGCATCGCTGTTGCCTTCTCGGCGGGCAAGCCGCCGGCTGTCGGCTCGCATGTGCTGCTGGCGCTCGGGCGCGTCCCCAACACCGACGATCTCGGCCTCGACAAGGCCGGCGTCGAGGTCGACCGGCACGGCTACATCGTCGTCGACGACCAGTTGCGCACCAGCGTGCCCGGCATCTGGGCGATGGGCGACTGCAACGGCAAGGGCGCCTTCACGCACACCTCCTACAACGACTACGAAATCGTGGCCGCAAATCTGCTCGACAACGATCCACGCAGGGTGAGCGACCGCATCGAGGCCTATGCGCTCTATATCGATCCGCCGCTCGGCCGCTGCGGCATGACGGAGGCAGCGGTGAAGAAATCCGGCCGCCGCGCGCTCGTCGGCCAGCGGCCGATGACCCGTGTGGGTCGTGCCGTCGAGAAAGGCGAGACGCAAGGCTTCATGAGGATCCTGGCCGATGCCGACACCGGCGAAATCCTCGGCTGCTCGGTGCTCGGACCGGGTGGCGACGAGGCGATCCACTCAGCGCTCGACCTCATGTATGCCAAGGCGACGATCTCGACGCTGGCGCGCGCCATGCATATCCACCCCAACGTCTCGGAGCTTCTGCCGACCATCGCCCAGGAGCTGAAGCCGCTCATCTGAGCCCCGGATCGGCCGCCCTCCCGTCCGGCGCTGCCCGGTCGCAGAAAGGTCCGACTTGCGCCCACAGGTCGGCCCGGCTGGACCACTCGACAGTTCTGCCGCAAACATGCATGTCTGGACTCTCCATCGGAAACACCCATGCACAAGACGATCGAGCGCATCACCGGCGACGGCGAAGGCACCACTTACGAATTTCCGGTCTTTCGCTTTGACGGCTCGGACAAGACGGCTCCAACCGCCTATCTGCAGGCAGCCCTGCATGCCGGCGAACTGCCGGGCGTCGTAGCCATCGACGCGCTGATGCCGATGCTTGCCACAGCGGAAGCGGAAGGCCGCATCAAGGGCGCCATCACTGTCGTGCCCTGGGCCAATCCGATCGGCCGCGCCCAATATCATTTCGGCGAGCATCAGGGACGCTTCCATCTCGGCACCCGCACCAATTTCAACCGCGGCTTCCCGCTGCTTGCCGCGCCCGACACCGCGTTCCTGCCTGACACTACGCTTGGCACCGCCGATCAGCGGCTGAAGACGCGGCTGGTGCAGCTCTCGCTCGGCCACGACATCGTGCTCGACCTGCATTGCGACGACGAGGGCCTCGCCTATCTCTACATCCACACCAGCCTGTGGCCGACCATGGCCGATTGCGCCGCCGCCATGGGCGTCGATGCCGTAGTGCTGTGGAGCGAGGACAGCAGCGGCACCTTCGAGGGCGCCTCGATCATGCCATATCAGAATGTGCCGGCAAATGTGTCGCGCTTCGACCGCCGCGTCGTCACCACGGTCGAATATCGCGGTATGCTCGATGTCGACGGCGCGCTCGCCGAGGCCGATGCGGAAGGCCTCTATCGGCTGCTCGTGATGCGAGGCGTCATTCAGGATCGGTCAGTATCCAAGCCCGGCAACTTCACCGGGGCTGTCGTGCCGATCGAGAACATCGACATGATGCCATCGCCCAAGGCTGGCGCGATCCTCTACCACGTCGAGCCGGGCGACCGCGTCGCCAAGGACGACAGGCTCGCCACAATCGTCCATGCGCCTGGCGAAGTGGGCGGCCGCACCGAAGTCTTCGCGCCGCAGTCGGGCTTCATCCTGACCCGCCGTTCGCGCCGCATCATCCGCGCCGGCGAGGATCTGCTGAAGCTCGCCGGCGACAAGCGGAGCGGCGACGCGCGCTCGGGCACGCTGGAGGATTGACGCATGTCGCCCAAAAGCGCGCAGCGGTTTTGGGCGAACGACATGCATCGGACAAAGGCCATCAGGCTTTCACCATCCGCGTGAAATCCAGTTGCGCGGGTCGTCATTCGCCGCTATGGGAGTCGCCATGAACATGCGTTCGAACAAGACCGTTTGGTGGTGGGCTCGCTGACAGCGGCCGGTTCGAACGCGCGTGCGTGAAAGAGAGGGTGGCCGCAGCGGAATGTCCGGGCGGCCATTTGTTTTTTAAAGCCATTCCCGGGTCCGTTGCCCAAAACGCTGATGGAGACGGCAATGACGACTAAAGTTCTGGACAACGGAGCCGAGCGCTTCGTCACCGCGGGCGGGGTGACGATCACCCGCGAACGCCATGACCAGCCCTATGAAGGCGCTATCGACGCCTATGTCGAAGGGCTGAATTCGCGCCGCGGCGCGGTGTTTTCCTCGAACTACGAGTATCCGGGCCGCTACACGCGCTGGGACACGGCCATCATCGACCCGCCGCTGGTGATCTCCGCGCGTGGCCGCGCCATGCGCATCGAGGCGCTGAACGCCCGTGGCGAAGCGCTGTTGCCGCTGATCGGCAAGGCGCTTGGCCAGATCAGCGAGGTGACGATCGCCGAGACCTCGAAAAAACTCATTCGCCTCGATGTCGCCAAGCCCGGCCGCGTCTTCACCGAGGAGGAGCGCAGCCGCGTTCCGTCCGTCTTCACCGTGCTGCGCGCCATCACCGCCCTGTTCAAGACCGCCGAGGA
The DNA here is from genome assembly GCF_003997355.1 of Mesorhizobium sp. M1E.F.Ca.ET.041.01.1.1. Lineage (NCBI taxonomy): Bacteria > Pseudomonadati > Pseudomonadota > Alphaproteobacteria > Hyphomicrobiales > Phyllobacteriaceae > Mesorhizobium > Mesorhizobium sp. M1E.F.Ca.ET.041.01.1.1. The sequence goes on from NZ_RZSL01000555.1 coordinate 2,984, forward strand.
TGCCAATCTCGGCCTTTACGGCGCCTTCGGCTACGACCTCGCCTTCCAATTCGACCCGGTCGACTACAAGCTCGAGCGCAGGGAGAGCCAGCGCGACCTGGTGCTGTTCCTGCCCGACGAGATCCTGGTCGTCGACCATTATTCGACCAAGGCCTGGACCGACCGCTACGACTATTCCGGCGAAGGGTTTTCGACCGAAGGCTTGGCCCGCGATGCTCATGTCGAGCCCTTCAAGACCGCCGACCGCATCCCGCCGCGCGGCGACCATGAGCCGGGCGAATATGCGAACCTGGTGCGCCGGGCTATGGAGAGCTTCAAGCGCGGCGACCTGTTCGAGGTCGTGCCCGGCCAGATGTTCTACGAACGCTGCGAGACCCAGCCCTCCGACATCTCCCGCAAGCTGAAGTCGATCAACCCCTCGCCCTATTCCTTCTTCATCAATCTCGGTGAAAACGAATATCTGATCGGCGCCTCGCCGGAGATGTTCGTGCGCGTCAATGGCCGCCGCGTCGAGACCTGCCCGATCTCCGGCACCATCAAGCGCGGCGACGACGCCATTTCCGACAGTGAGCAGATCCTTAAGCTGCTCAATTCGAAGAAGGACGAATCCGAGCTCACCATGTGCTCGGACGTCGACCGCAACGACAAGTCGCGCGTCTGCGAGCCTGGCTCGGTGCGCGTCATCGGGCGCCGCCAGATCGAGATGTATTCGCGCCTGATCCATACCGTCGACCACATCGAAGGGCGGCTGCGCGAAGGCATGGATGCCTTCGACGCCTTCCTGTCGCACGCCTGGGCGGTCACGGTCACCGGCGCGCCGAAACTCTGGGCCATGCGCTTCATCGAGCAGAACGAGAAGAGCCCGCGCGCCTGGTATGGCGGTGCGATCGGCATGGTCAACTTCAACGGCGACATGAACACCGGGCTGACGCTGCGCACCATCCGCA
>NZ_RZSL01000556.1:0-3921 GCF_003997355.1 Mesorhizobium sp. M1E.F.Ca.ET.041.01.1.1
CATCACACCTGTAAAATCGAAGACACGAGCAACTGCGTGTACGGCGCGCGCGGGTCGTCGAGCACGCGGTCGGTGAGTCCGCTTTCGACGACACGGCCATCCTTCATCACCATCATGCGCTGCGAGAGAAGCCGCGCCACGGCGAGGTCGTGGGTGACGACGATCGCCGCCAGGCCAAGGTCGGTGACCAGGCCGCGCAACAGGTCGAGCAGGCGCGCCTGCACCGAAACGTCGAGACCGCCGGTCGGCTCGTCCATGAACACCAGCCGCGGTCCGGTCACCAGGTTGCGGGCGATCTGGAGGCGCTGGCGCATGCCGCCGGAAAAGGCGCGGGGCTCGTCGTCGATGCGGTCCTCGTCGATCTCGACGCGGGAGAGCCAGTCGACAGCGGTGGCGCGGATCCTGCCGTAGTGGCGGTCGCCCACGGCCATCAGCCGCTCGCCGACATTGGCGCCGGCCGACACCGTCATGCGCAGGCCGTCCGCCGGGTTCTGGTGGACAAAGCCCCAGTCGGTGCGCATCAGGAAGCGGCGCTCGGCCTCGCTCATGCGGTAGAGCTCGCGCCATTGGCCATCGCGCATGCGGTAGCTTGCCGTGCCGGAAGAAGGCAACAGCCGGGTCGACAGGCAGTTGAGCAGCGTCGTCTTGCCCGAGCCGGATTCGCCGACCACCGCCAGAACCTCGCCCGGCCAGAGGTCGAAGGAGATGTTCTCGCAGCCGACGCGCGAGCCGTAGAATTTGGAAAGTGCGGAGACGCGCAGCAGCGGTTCGTCGGTCATTCGGCCTCCTTACCCTTCCCCTTGTGGGGAGGGTCGGCGCGCAGCGCCGGGGTGAGGGTTGCGGGGGTTGTCGCCAAGTCACCCGCGCCTTCGGCGCGACCTCCCCACAAGGGGGAGGTAGGGTCGCTGCGGCGCTTCTCGCAGTGGTCGGTGTCCGAGCAGACGAACATGTGGCCGCCATGGTCGTCGAGGATGACCTCGTCGAGATAGACGTTCTCGGCGCCGCACAGCGCGCAGGGCTGGTCGAAGGTCTGCACCTCGAACGGGTGGTCCTCGAAATCGAGGCTGACGACGTCGGTGAAGGGCGGCACCGCGTAGATGCGCTTCTCGCGGCCGGCGCCGAAGAGCTGCAAGGCCGGCGAGCGATGCATCTTCGGATTGTCGAATTTCGGGGTCGGCGACGGGTCCATCACATAGCGGCCCTCGACCTTGACCGGATAAGCGTAGGTGGTGGCGATGCGGCCGTGCCTGGCGATGTCCTCATAGAGCTTCACATGCATGAGGCCGTATTCCTCCAGCGCATGCATTTTTCGCGTTTCGGTCTCGCGCGGCTCGAGGAAGCGCAGCGGCTCGGGGATCGGCACCTGGAAGACCAGCACCTGGCCCGCCGTCAGCGGATGCTCCGGGATACGGTGGCGGGTCTGGATGATGGTCGCCTTCGCCGTCTCGGTGGTGACGGCGACATTGGCGACCTTCTTGAAGAAGGCACGGATCGAGACGGCGTTGGTGGTGTCGTCGGCGCCCTGGTCGATGACCTTGAGCACGTCATCCGGGCCGATGATCGAAGCGGTGACCTGCACGCCGCCGGTGCCCCAGCCGTAAGGCATCGGCATCTCTCGCGAGGCGAAGGGCACCTGGTAGCCGGGAATGGCGATGCCTTTCAGGATGGCACGGCGGATCATCCTTTTGGTCTGCTCGTCGAGATAGGCGAAGTTGTAGGTGGCGATGTCGGTCATGACGATCACGTCCGCTCTGTGCTATGGAATTGGCGCTCAAGACGCGGGAGGGCGCCCGAATGGACTCTACCGGTTGGATGCATCTTGGAGTGCTTTTGCTGGTGTTCGCCGTTGTTGCCGGCTTTGCGCTGCGGAAGATGTTTCTTCCTGCGCCAAAGGAGCCTCCGCATGGCGAGACTGTTGCCGGTGCCAGTGGCTATGGTGGCGGTGGCTCGTTCGATGCCGGCAGCGGGCATTCCGGTAGCGGACAATAAAGTCATTCTGCCGCCTCCCTCTTCTCCTCGGCCTTGCCCTCGTTTTCCCGCGCCTCGTATTCGGCGCGCATGCGGCGGACCAGGTCAAGCTCGGCCTGGAAGTCGACATAGTGCGGCAGCTTCAGATGCTCGACGAAGCCGGTCGCCTGCACATTGTCGGAGTGCGAGATGACGAACTCCTCGTCCTGTGCGGCGGCAATCACATCCTCGCCGAGCTCGCTCGCGCGCAGCGCCCGGTCGCAGAGCGCCATCGCCATCGCCTTGCGCTCGCTCTGCCCGAAGACCAGGCCGTAGCCGCGGGTGAATTGCGGCGGCGCCTTGGCCGAACCCTTGAACTGGTTCACCATCTGGCATTCGGTGACGCGGATGGAGCCGAGCGGCACGGCGAAAGGCAGTTCCGGCACGTCGAGTTCCAACTCGACCTCGCCGATGCGGATCTCGCCGACGAAAGGATGGTTGCGGGCATAGCCGCGTTGCGTCGAATAGCCGAGCGCCAGCAAAAAGCCTTCGTCGCCGCGCGACAGCGCCTGCAGGCGGATGTCGCGCGCCATCGGGAATTGCAGCGGCTCACGGGTGATGTCGCCGGGGATGTGGTCAAGCGGCATGTCGCCGTCGGCTTCGATCAGGCCTTCATGGGCGAGAATCGAGGAGACACGCGGCATCGCTTCGGCTTCGGCCGGACGCTGCGTGGGCGTCTCGACATCGACGCCTGCGGCAAGCTCCGGATCGAGCAGCCGGTGGGTGTAGTCGAAGGTCGGGCCGAGCACTTGGCCGCCGGGCAGGTCCTTGTAGGTGGCCGACACGCGCCGCTCGACCTGCATGGCGCCGGTGTCGGCCGGGTTGGTGTAGCCGAAGCGCGGCAGCGTCGTGCGATAGGCGCGCACCAGGAAGATTGCCTCGATCATGTCGCCGCGCGCCTGGACGACGGCTAAAGCCGCAAGCTCGCGATCGTAGAGCGAGCCTTCGCTCATCACCCGGTCGACACCGAGCGCCAACTGCTCGGCGATCTGGTCGAGGCGCAGGGCCGGCACGGAGCGGTCGCCGCGCCGGCGATCGGCAAGCAGGCGGTGCGCATTGGCAATTGCGGCTTCGCCGCCTTTCACCGCGACATACATGTCATGCCTCCATCGTCTTGATGCGGGTGGTGCGCGGCAGGCAGGCGAGGCTGCTGGGCGCCGCCAGGATGATGTCGACGCCGCGCGGGAAACGCTGATTGTTCTGCTTCCATTGCTCGACGAAATAGCGCGGCATGCCTGTCGGCGCGATCATCGCGGTCTTCTCGACGCCCGGGCCTTCGAGCAGTAGCGACGGACCGGAAGCGAGATCGTCGACCAACAGGATCAGCGTCGTCGAGCGGTCGGGATATTCCTGCGTGCCTTGCGAAAAGCCGTCGAGCGCAGCCATCTCCGCCGGGTTGGCTACCAAAGCGAAATGCGCGTCGGCCGGCGTGTTGGCCAAGGGTGCGCCGGTGTGAAAGCCGAGCCAGGCCTTGACCGCGGGCTCCGCCTGCAGCCGCGGATCGAGCCAGATCGCCGTGTCGTTGTCGCAGAGCGAAAGCGCCGCGGCTGCGGCGGTCGCCGACAGCGGCGCCGGCGGATGGGCGAGCGGCGGCAGGGCCTGAATATTGCCGGGGCGCGCCATTGCGTCCATGATGGCGCGGAACACGACCTGCGCGTTGAACACCGGATCGGCGAAGCCGCCTTCGATCGATTGCGTCGCGATATCCATCAGTCCTCTCCGCGCACCATGGTGAAGAAATCCACTTTCGTGGCCGCTGTCTCGACACGCCGCTTTTCGCGCGCCGCGTCGAGTGCCCCACGCAAGGGCGCGACCAGCTTGGTTTAGACCGTTTCGCGGTGGGCCGGGTCCTGCCAGAGCGCGTCGGCGATGGCCGCGAGCTTGGCTTTGCCCTTGTCGCGGCCGAGCGAATAG
>NZ_RZSL01000557.1:0-3919 GCF_003997355.1 Mesorhizobium sp. M1E.F.Ca.ET.041.01.1.1
ATCCAGCTCACCGGCCTGCCGTTGCCATCGACGTCGAAGGTGCGGAAGGCGATGTTCTCGGCGACCGTCATTCTCGGCGCGCAGGCATTCTTCAATGGCTCTTCCGGGATGAGGCGGACGTTGAGCGCACGCGCCTCGGCGCGCGTCGCGGCATAGGCCGCGCCGCGAACCATGACTTCCCCTTGATCGCGAGCGCGCTGTCCGGCCAGCACTTCCAGGAACTCCTTCTGACCGTTGCCCGAGATGCCGGCGATGCCGACGATCTCGCCGGAGCGCACGCCGAGATCGGTGATGTTGATCGATTTGAGGCCGGTTCGGTCCGGAGCCTTCAGCGCCTTGACCTCGAGCACGATCTCGGCATCCGGCTTCGGCTCGGCGCGGCTGTCGAGCGCGGCGATCGGCTGGTCGCCGATCATCATCGCCGCCATTTCCCTATGCGAAAGATCCGAGACCTTCCCGGCTCCGGTGAGCCTGCCCTTGCGCAGCACCGTGATGTCGTCGGCGAATGCCGTGACCTCGTGGAACTTGTGCGAGATCATCAGCACGGTGAGGTCGCCTGCCTTCGTCATGCCGCGCACCAGGCCGAGCACTTCCTGCGCCTCGCCCGGGGTCAGCACGGATGTCGGCTCGTCCAGCACCAGGAAATTGCGGCCGAGATAAAGCTGTTTGATGATCTCAAGCTTCTGCTTCTCGCCGGCGGCGAGCTCGGCCACCTTGACGTCGAGCGGCAGCTTGAACGGCATGCCGTTCATGAAGGCCGCAAGCGCTGTGCGCTCCTTGCGCCAGTCGATGACGCCGGGCACCTTCTCACGCGAGATGACCAGGTTCTCGGCGCCGGTCAGCGAAGGCACGAGCGTGAAATGCTGATAGACCATGCCGAGGCCGAGCGCCGAGGCATCTCTCGGGCTGGCGATCGTCACCTCGCGTCCGTCGACCAGCATGTCGCCCGCCGTCGGATGGTAAAAACCCATCATGCATTTGACCAGCGTCGACTTGCCAGCGCCGTTCTCGCCGAGCAGCGCGTGGAAAGAGCCTGCAGGCACCTTGATGGAGACGTCGTCGAGCGCGGTGAAAGCGCCGAAGCGCATGGTCATGCCGATGGTCTCGACGCCGATCGCCTTGCGATGGAGAGTTCCGCTCATCGCCGGTTCCTCATGGCAGCTGCGCGACGAGGGCGGCGGAATTCGAGACGGCGCCGAAGACGCCGCCCTGCATCTTGATCATCTTGATCGCCGCCAGGTGGTTGCCGTAGTCGGTCGCGCCGCAGCAATCCTCCAGCATCACGCATTCGAAGCCGCGGTCGTTGGCCTCGCGCATGGTGGTGTGCACGCAGACATCGGTTGTGATTCCGGTGAGCACGATGTTTTCGATGCCGCGCTGGTTGAGGATCAATTCGAGATCGGTGGCGCAAAACGAGCCTTTGCCCGGCTTGTCGATGATCGGCTCGCCCTCGGCCGGATAGAGGTCGGGGATGATGTCCCAGCCAGGCTCGCCGCGCACCAGGATGCGCCCGCAAGGGCCGGGATCGCCGATGCCGGCATTGATGCGGCGCGAGCGCCAGCGCTTGTTGGCGGGCAGGTCGGCGAGGTCGGGACGATGGCCCTCGCGCGTGTGGATGATGGTGTAGCCCTTGTCGCGCATGGCGGAAAGCACAGCCTTGATGGGCTCGATCGGCGCCCTGACCAGCGACAGGTCGTAGCCCATATGGTCGACATAGCCACCCGGCCCGCAGAAATCGGTCTGCATGTCGATGATGATCAGCGCCGTGTTGTCCGGCCTCAACTCGCCATTGTAGGGCCAGGGGTAGGGATCGGCGTTGATGTAGCGCTGGGTGATCTCGGCTCTGGCGTTCATGGCAAAAACTCCGGTCTCGCGAGCGGTTCCTGGGCGACGGTCATTTGGTGATCGACAGTTCGCCGGGCGCGCCGGCGAGCGTGCGGCTCGGCGACGAGGTGGCGATCATGATGATGAGGGTGAGGATGTAAGGGGCGGCGTAGAACAGGTAGTAGCCCTGCGTGACGCCCACCGACTGCAGCGCCGGGCCGAGCGCGCCGGCGCCGCCGAACAAAAGCGCGGCAGCGAAGCAGCCGAGCGGGTTCCAGCGCGCGAAGATGACCAGCGCCACCGCCATCAGTCCCTGGCCCGACGAGATGCGCTCGGTCCAGCTGCCGGGATAATAGAGCGACAGGTAGGCGCCGCCGATACCGGCGAGCGCTCCGCCGGTGCCGGTGGCCAGCAGGCGCACCGCGTTCGGGTCGAGGCCCATGGCGCGAGCTGCATCGGCGCTGTCGCCGACCACGCGCACGATCAGGCCGACACGGGTGTTGCGGAACGCCCACCAGAGGAAGATGGCGAGAGCAGCGCCGATCAGGAACAGCACGTTGACGTTGAGCGCCGCCTGCACCTGCGGGATGTCGGACCAGGCGCCGAACGGGATCGCCGGCAGATCGGGCGCGGAGGGCTGGATGAAGGGCTTGCCGAAGAAGAAGGCGAGGCCTGTGCCGAACAGCATCAGGGCGATGCCGATGGCGATGTCGTTGACCTTCGGGAACTTGCAGATCCAGCCATGAAAGAGGCCGAAGCAGAGGCCGGCGGCCGCCGCCGCCAAAAGGCCGAGCCATGGCGAGCCGGTCATCACCGCCACCGCATAGGCACTCATGGCGCCGAACACCAGCGTGCCTTCGAGGCCGAGATTGATGCGGCCGGAGCGTTCGGTGATGGCTTCGCCGAGCGAGACGAAGATGAAGGGAGTGGACACGCGGATGGCGCCGCCCAGCATGGCGAGCGGCACCCCCCACAGCCCGATATCGGTCGCGTCCATCACGCGACCCCCTTCAGGAGATCGGGCCTCTGCCAGAGGTCGGGATTAAAGAGCTTGAACCGGCCGTAGAAGGTCTCGCTGAACAAGATGACGATGAACAGCATGCCCTGCAGCACCAGCACGGTTGCATCAGGCAGGTCCATTCGGCGCTGAATCAGCCCGCCGGACGCGTCGATGCCGCCAAGCAGAACGGCGACGGGGATGATGGCAAGCGGATTGTGGCGGGCAAGGAAGGCGACGAGGATGCCGGTATAGCCGTAGCCGGCGGCCAGCGAGCCGTTGGCGCTGCCCTGCACGGCCGCGACCTCGAGCATGCCGGCAAGTCCTGCGAAGCCGCCCGCCAGCGCCGTGAAGCCGACGATCAGCGGACCGACGGCCAACCCCTGCACCTGCGCCGCCCTGACATTGCCGCCGGCGATGCGGGCGGCGAAGCCCCAGCGGGTCTTCTCGATCAGCAGCCAGGAGAGCGCGCAGGCAAGGATGCCGACGACGAGGCCCCAATGCACCTCCATGCCCGGGATGTTGCCGACGCGGTAGAGGTCGGCCAGCGGCTGGGTCGAGGGTTTGTTGAGCGAGGCCGGATCGCGCAGCGGCCCTTCCACCAGATGGTTCATCAGGGCAATCGCGATGTAGGCCATCAGCAGGCTGGAGATGGTCTCGTTGACGGCCCGGTAATGGCGCAGCGCGCCGACGACACCTATCCAGATGCCGCCGGCGGCCGCGCCCCCCACGCCCATGAGGAGGATGACGAGAAAAGACGGCGCGCCGTTCAGCGCCACGCCGATAGCGGCTGCGGCGACGCCGCCGAGCACGATCGCGCCCTCGCCGCCGATGACGACCAGGCCGAGGCGCGCCGGTAGAGCCACGCAGAGCGCCGCAAGCAAGAGCGGCGCTCCGCGCGACAGCGAGTTCTGGATCGAGAACCAGGAACCGAAGCCGCCGCGCCACATCGTCTCGTAGAGCTGGGCCGGCGACTTGCCGACAGCCAGGATGAACAGGCTGAACAGCACCATGCCGGCGACCAGCGCCGCGAGTGGAATGACGAAGGCCTCAGCCCGCCTGGCGATCCATTCGAGCGCCGCCCGATATCCCCTCGCA
>NZ_RZSL01000558.1:0-3896 GCF_003997355.1 Mesorhizobium sp. M1E.F.Ca.ET.041.01.1.1
GTGAAATCGCTTCCGGCCGCAACGCCAGCGACAGCGTGTCGCCGGACTTCGAGCCGTTGAGCTTGCCCTTCAGCGAGACTTCCTGCGCGTTGACCTGCACTTTGCCCGAGGCGGCGTCGGTGACCTTGCCTTCCAGCACGTTGAGCGTGCCGACGAAATTGGCGACGAACTTCGTCGCCGGCCGATTGTAGATCTCGAATGGCGTGCCGACCTGTTCGGCCTTGCCGCCATACATGACGGCGATGCGGTCGGAGATCGACAGCGCCTCTTCCTGGTCGTGCGTGACGAAGATGGTGGTGATGCCGAGCTTCTTCTGGATCGAACGGATTTCCTCGCGCAGCGACACGCGCACCTTGGCGTCGAGCGCCGACAGCGGCTCGTCGAGCAGCAAAAGCTTCGGCTTCGGCGCGATCGCGCGAGCCAGCGCGATACGCTGCTGCTGGCCGCCGGAGAGCTGGTAGGGATAGCGATCGGCCATCTGCGGAAGCTTGATGATGTCGAGCATCTCCGCAACGCGGGCGTCGATCGCCGCCTTCGGCATGCCGGCCACTTTCAGCCCGAAGCCGATGTTCTGCGCCACGGTCAGGTTGGGGAACAGCGCGTAGGCCTGAAACACCATGCCGACATTGCGCTGGTTCGGCTTCAGCCTGGTGATGTCCTTGCCGCCAGCCACGATCTTGCCGGCGCTCGGCTCCTCGAAGCCTGCCACCATGCGCAGCACCGTCGTCTTGCCGCATCCGGACGGCCCGAGGAAGGAGACGAATTCACCCGGCTCGACGTCGAGGTTGAAATCCTCGACCACCGTTGTGGCGCCGAAGGACTTTCGCACATGCTGGATGGAGAGGAACGGCTCGGCCATGGCTTTGACTTTCAGTTCGGTCGATTTGCCGATTTCGGCGCGAAGCGAGACAGGATCTGGATCAGCGACATGCAGCCCCAGGTAATGGCGAAGGCGATAATGGCAAGCGCCGCGGGCTCGTAGGCGCGGTTGGCGCCGATGTTCTGCAGGTACGGTCCGAAGGCCGGACGGTTGAGCAGGCTGGCCATGGTGAACTCGCCGATGACGATGGCGAAGGTCAAGAATGCGCCAGACAATACCGCGATCAGCACATTTGGGAGGATTACCCGACTGATGATCGTGCCCCAACCGGCACCGAGGATCTGCGCAGCCTCTGTCAGCGTTCTGACGTCTATGGTGCGCAACCCGGTGTCGACGGCGCGGTACATGTAGGGCAGCGCCAGGGTCGCATAGCCGATGACCAGCAGGGCATTGGTGGCCGCGTCGTTCCCCAGGAACGGCAGCCACGAGTTCGAGCCGTACATCCTGATATAGCCGAAGACGATGACGATGGCCGGGATGACCAGAGGCAGCAGCGTGATGAACTCGACGATCGGCCTGAGTTGCGGCAGCCTGAGCCGGATCCAGTAAGCGGCTGGCACCACCACCAGCACGCCGAGAATAATGGTGAAGATGGCGGCCACCACCGAATACATGAAGGTCGCCTGGAAGCGCGCATCGCCCAGCACGATCTGGTAGGCGTCGAACGAATAGGCGCCGCGACGCATGCGCATGGAGAATTCCACCGTCGCTATCAGCGGGATGAAGAAATAGGCCGCGCCAAGAATGAAAACGACCCAGGCCCAGAAGCGTCCGGTCTTCATTTCAGCCACCTCTCCGACCGTGTCCGGAACCAGATGTAGAAGACATTGGCGAGGCCGGTGATGACGATCATGCCGAAGGCGATCGCATAGCCGAGATGCGCATTGTGCAGCACGTCGCCACGGATCTGCGCATAGAGCAGGATCGGCACGATGTTGAGCGACGAACCGGTCAGCGCATAAGCCGTAGCTATGGCGCCGAAGGCATTGGCGAAGAGCAGGATGACGGTGCCGAGGAAGCTCGGCCAGATCACCGGGATGACCACTATGCGCCAGTACTGGGCCGTGGTCGCGCCGAGCGTCGCGGCGGCCTCCCCCCATTCCCTCTTCAGCCCGTCGATCGCCGGCACGATGATCACCACCATCAGCGGAATCTGGAAATAGACATAGGTCAGCGTCAGGCCCCAGAAGGACAGGATGTTGAAGCCGTGCGCATAGATGTTGAGACCTAAAAGCGTGTTCAGCAGCACAGTCGCAAGGCCGAGCCGGCCAAGGGTGGCGAGGAAGGCGAAGGCCAGCGGAATACCGGCGAAATTGGAAGCGACGCCGGAAAACGTGAGCGTCGCCGAACGTATCCAGTCCGGCAGGCCGCCGCGCACGATGGCGATGGCTATTGCCAAGCCGGCAAAAGCTCCGATCAGCGCCGAAGCCAGGCTGACCTTGATAGAGATCCAGTAGGCGGCAACGATGTTTGGCTCCGACAGGGCGACGAGATTTTCCAGCGTGAACTCACCCGCCTCGTTCTGGAAAGCGCCCAGCATCAGGTAGAGCGTGGGCAGGATCAGGAACATGACGGCGAAGATGAAGAAGGGCGCGACGCCGATCCATTGCGTCGGCAGCCGCAACGCGCGCGCCTCGCTGGGTGGCGCGGTCTTCCCTGCAATGGCTTGGTTTGAAAGCGAGAGATCGGTCATGCGCCGGCTACCGTCTTCGAGAGGCTCCGGGCGGCCTCGAAGCCGCCCGGACATTTCTGCAACTTACTTGACGTTGGCGCCGACAACGGCGTCCCAGTTCTTGGTGATCGCTTCCTTCGCCTTGCCCTGCTCGTCGAGCGTCGGGAACACCGCCGCGGCGTAGGAATCGGCCGGCGGCATCTTCGCCATCACGTCGGCCGGCAGCTTGCCGTTCTTGGAGAGGTCGTTGAAGCGGATCGGGTGGCAATAGCCCTTCAGCCAACCAATCTGGCCTTCGTCGGAATAGAGATATTCCAGCCAGAGCTTGGCAGCATTCGGATGCGGCGCATAGGCGCTGATCGCTTGCACATAGACGCCAGCGACGACACCGGTCTTCGGCACGACGACGTCGACCGGCGGATTGCCCTTAAGCGTGTCGCGGCCGGAGAGCGCGTTGTAGTCCCAGGTGACCAGGATCGGAGTTTGGCCCTGGGCCAGCGTCGCGGCCTTGCCGATGACAGGCACGAAATTGCCGGCGGCATTGAGCTTCTTGAAGAAGTCGAGGCCGGCGGTGCCCGCGGCTTCGCCAGCGGCCGCACCCGTCGACAGGCCTGCGGCATAGACGCCCTGGATCGCTTGGTTCGAGGCACGTGGATCACCGGCAAGCGCCACGGTGTTGGCGTAGTCGGACTTCAGCAGGTCAGCCCAATCGGCCGGCGCTTCCTTGACCAGATCCTTGTTCACTTCGAAGGCAAGCACACCATAGTAGTCGCCGGTCCAGTAGCCTTCGGCATCCTTGGCGCTATCCGGAATGGAATCCCAGGTCGACACCTTGTAGGGCTGGATCAGGCCGTCCTTCTTGGCGGACGGGCCGAACGACAGGCCGACGTCGATCACGTCGGGCGCCTGCGGGCCCTTGTTGTCCTTGTTTGCCTTGATCGCCTCGACCTCGTCGCCCGAGCCGGCGTCAGGGTTGAGCTCGTTGATCTTGATATCCGGATACTTCGCTTTGAAGCTATCGATTACTGCGCCATAGCCGCACCAGTCATGCGGCAGCGCGATGACCGTGAGTTCGCCCTCCGCCTTCGCCGCCTTGGCGAGATCGTCCAGCGAATCCGCCGACGAAATCACCGTCGACGCAAACAGCGCCGCGGCCGAAAGGGAAAGCACCTTCCCCGTGAATTTGAACATGTGTTCTCTCCATTGAACTGACGCCATTGGACGCCTGCGTTGCGGTATCGTTTTCCTGTGACAGCCAGATGAAAGCTTTGTGAAACCGGCGCCCCGCAGTGTGAAAAAGTAAACTCTTTTTAACCGCTTGTAGCAATCGTCTCGCGATTCTTT
>NZ_RZSL01000559.1:0-3877 GCF_003997355.1 Mesorhizobium sp. M1E.F.Ca.ET.041.01.1.1
TTTCGTGCCGATCTGCCAGTAGCGCTACGGCATGAACCAGACATACCGCTCAGCAAGCGTCTCCGGAACGCGGTCGATGCCATGCGTTCCGACCGGCCCGCAGCGCGAGACCCGGAACAGCGCCATCCAGCCGCCGGCCCACAAGCCGTGGCGCGCGATCGCCTCATGCGCGTATTCGGAACAGGTCGGCAGATGCCGGCAGTTGTTGCCGACAAAGCCGGAGAGCGTCAGTTGGTAGAGGCGCACGAGCGACGTGCCGAGGACGCGGCCCGGCGTCTTGCGCCAGGGTCCCGGCCAGTTGCGCCCGCGCTGGGTAGGCCGGGCGCTGTGCATATGCCCATGGTGGTCAGCCAACCACTAGCTCCGCAGCGCGTTTCGCTGCGCGATAGATGTGGGCTTCAGACCCGGAACGCAATGCCCTTTTGCTCTCATGGCCTGGATCGGCGGATGGGATGCCTGTCAGTCCACGGTGCGTGGTGCAAGGAAGCCTCTGGATGGTCACGGCAACAGCGGCTGCGCGCGGCTTCGCCATGCCACTGAAAGGTGGCGATCCGTATGACGTCGCTCAAAATGGCCAGCAACTGGTTCATGGCAGGTCTCCTTCGAGCACCGATTAGACTGCCGCTGGCCTTCGCCTTCAAACGAGTATAGTTTCCGCTTCGGATAACTTGAGGTTATGCAAAATGAAGCGGGGCCGGTTGCCGCTGACGGCGCTGAGGAGTTTCGAAATGGCCGGCCGGCACTTGAGCTTCAGCCGCGCGGCGGAGGAACTTTACGTTTCGCAGGCCGCAATCAGCCGGCAGATCCGCGAGCTCGAGACCTTCCTGCGCCAGCCCCTATTTCTCCGCCTCCATCGCCGCGTCAAGCTGACGGATGCTGGTCGCCGGCTCCTCGACCAGTTGGTCAGGAGCTTCGATGACATCGACCGCGTGCTTTCGGATCTGGCAACCTCGCCGCCGCAGTCGGTGGTGCGCGTCAGCGTCGAACCCTCGCTTGCAGCGGTATGGCTGGTGCCGCGGCTCAACGGCTTTCGCCAGTTGCGGCCCGATATCGACGTTTACCTGGAGGTCGATCCGAGGTTGATCGAGTTCCGCAGCGATCAGCCCGAGCTTGCCTTGCGCTTCAGCCAGCGCGCGACCTCATGGCCGCGCAGCGATGCCGAGCGTCTGGCTTCGACCGTCGATTCACCGGTCCTGTCGCCGGCGCTGCTGGCGTCCGGCCCTCCCCTGGAGAGGCCGATCGACCTTCGTCATTACACGCTGCTGCACGAGGAAAACCGCCAGAGCTGGGCGCGCTGGTTCGAGGCGGCCGGCGTGCCGGCCGATGCCGTGCCCGCGCGCGGCCCGATGCTCGCCGACGCTTCGCTTTCGAAGCAGGCGGCATTGCTCGGCCACGGCGTGGCACTGGGCGATCTCTTGCAGATCGGCGACGAGCTTGCCTCCGGCGCGCTGGTCAAGCCCTTTGACATCGACGTCGCGTCCGGTGCCTACTGGCTGGTGGCGAGAAATTTGCGGGATCTTTCCGAGCCGGCCAGGGCTTTCGCCGACTGGATACGAAGCGAATTCGCCGTGACAAGGCGAGCGGCCTAGCACCCTGTCCTCAAGCCGCCTGTCCGGCGCGCTTCTTCTCAATCTGGCCGATCGCGTCGACCACGGCGTCGAAGGTCAGCATGGTCGAGGCGTGGCGCGCCTTGTAGTCGCGCACCGGCTCCAGATATTTCAAGTCGGCAAAGCGGCCCTCCGGCGGGGCGCCGTTCTCCTTCAGCATCTTCAGCATGGTCTCGCGCACCGCGCGCAGCTCATCCGCGTTGGCGCCGATCACATTCCGGGCCATGATCGAGGAGGAAGCCTGGCCGAGCGCGCAGGCCTTCACGTCATGGGCGAAATCGGTCACCACATCGCCATCCATTTTCAAGTCGACGGTGACGGTCGAGCCGCACAATTTGGAATGCGCCCTGGCGGTCGCATCGGGGTGATCGAGACGGCCGATCCGGGCGATGTTTCCAGCGAAGCCCAGAATTTTCGCATTGTAGACGTCGTCGATCATATTTTTCCAATCCGTCGCCGCCGAGCGAACAGCGTTTGCCGCTGTTGTGTCTTCCTTTCGCTCAGCACGACCATATATAATGGTCGCAGCCGGGCATCGACAAGGCAACCTCAAGCTATTGTCATTGCTCATCTGTTCACGCCGCTTGCGGGCTGGAAACCGGGCGAGTTTCACCCGAAGGTCGTGGTCCGTTCAACTCGTCCCACCTTTGAGTGGGACTACGGGAGACGCCTTTATGGATGCCGTCATCAAGAAACTCATGCCCCCTTCCTCCTACATGGAAAAGCCGGTTACCGACCGGCCGAGCGAGGCCGAGGTCGAGGCCGCCGTGCGCACGCTTTTGCGCTGGACCGGCGACAACCCCGATCGCGAGGGCTTGGTCGACACGCCGAAGCGTGTCACCAAGGCTTTCCGCGAAATGTTCAACGGCTACGACATGTGCCCGGCCGAGGAGCTTGGCCGCACTTTCGAGGAAGTGGCCGGCTATGACGATCTCGTCATCGTCAGGGACATCAAGTTCCACTCCCATTGCGAGCACCATATGGTGCCGATCATCGGCAAGGCGCATGTCGGTTACCTGCCGGACGGCAAGGTCGTCGGCCTGTCCAAGATCGCGCGCGTCGTCGACATCTTCGCCCATCGCCTGCAGACGCAGGAAGCGATGACCGCGCAGATAGCGGGCGTCATCCAGGACGTGCTCAACCCGCGCGGCGTCGCCGTGATGATCGAGGCCGAGCATATGTGCATGGCCATGCGCGGCATCCGCAAGCAGGATTCGACCACGCTCACCTCGACCTTCACCGGCGTCTTCAAGGACACGCCCGAGGAACAGGTGCGCTTCGTCACCATGGTGCGTGGCTGATCGCCGGCTTTCAGACCATGGTCCCGAAAAGTGGGACCCGGTTTTCGGATAAGATCATGGTCAAGCAAAAAGACGAACCGGCAATGTCGTCACTGCAATTTCCCGAAGCTCCAGCAGACAAGAAGGCGCTGGAGGAAGGCGCCGTCCTTTCTCCGCGCTTCGATGCCGCCGGCCTCGTGACCGTTGTCGTCACCGACGCCGGCGACGGCATGCTTTTGATGGTCGCGCACATGAATGCGGAGGCGCTGGCGCTGACGCTGGAAACCGGCATCGCGCACTACTGGTCGCGTTCGCGCAACGCGCTATGGAAGAAGGGCGAGACCTCGGGCAATTTCCAGCGCGTCGTCGAGATGCGCACGGATTGTGACCAGGACGCGATATGGTTGAGCGTCAAAGTATTGGGCCACGACGCAACTTGTCATACCGGCAGACGTTCCTGCTTTTATCGGACGGTGGGGCTCAGCGACGGCAAGGCGACGCTTGCCGACGATGGCAGCAAGCCGCTGTTCGATGCGCAAGAGACGTATCGGAAGCCGGTGTGAACCATTCAATATTCACAAATCCCTTATATTCACTATTCTCAAACATCCTTGTGGTAGAAGGGATACGGGACAAGGGGAGATCATGATGCTCGAATGGGCGTCATTGCGCAGCAGACCTGACGTTCAGGAGGCCAACGGCCCTGCATCGTCCGGCGGCGTGCCCGAACCGAAGTCGGCGAAGAAGATGGGCATCTCGCTGGCGCTCGGCGGCGGCTGCGCCCGTGGCTGGGCCCACATCGGCGTGCTGCGCGCGCTGGACGAAGCCGGCATCGAAGTGTCGATGATCGCAGGCACCTCGATCGGCGCGCTCGTTGGCGGCTGCTATCTTGCCGGCAAATTGGACGAGCTGGAGGAATTCGCCAGGAGCCTGACCAAGCGGCGCATCTTCGGGCTTCTCGATCTCAATTTCCGCGGCAGCGGCCTGTTC
>NZ_RZSL01000055.1:0-19643 GCF_003997355.1 Mesorhizobium sp. M1E.F.Ca.ET.041.01.1.1
CTGCTTGACGTTGAGTGAGCGGCACCCCGCTAAAACAGCGAAATCTAAAACTAAAACCCGTCATTCAACTTAGTGCACCTTTCGGTTGTTCCAGCCGTTTTCTGTTTTTGCAGGCAGGTCTTGGCATTCTCCGGACCATGCTGAAGAACCGAAAATTCCTTGCTCCTTGGTCTTGTTTCCGGGCTGACGCCACGGGTACGTCAGCGGTCGAATTCGCCATGCTGGCGCCGATCTTCATCCTGCTATTGCTCGGAATGGTTGCATATGGAATCTATTTCGGCGCCAGCCATTCGGTGCAGCAGATCGCCGCCGATGCGGCGCGGACGGCGATTGCCGGTCTCAACCAGACGGAGCGCCAGGCGCTGGTCAGCGATTTCATCGCGCATGATGTCGACGGCTATGCTTTCGTCGACCCCAACAAGCTGACGGTCAACGCGCAGGACAGCGCGGCCGACGGCAGCCAGTTCGTCGTCTCGGTCAGCTATGACGCGCGCAACTTGCCGATCTGGAATCTTTTCCCGAAACTGCCGCTGCCGGGCACCACGATCCAGCGTCAATCGACGATCCGGGTCGGGGGCATATGATGCGCAAACGCGCGGGGGGTTTGATGGGCGCGACGCGGCGGCTGATCGCCGACCGGCGCGGTAATTTCGCGGTGATGACGGCGCTCTGCACGCCGGTGGCGCTGGTGCTGACCGCACTCGCGGTCGATGAGGGCTCGCTCTACAACGAGCGCCGCGCCGCGCAGTCGATCGTCGACCTCGCCGCGATCACCGCCGCCGCCCATATCAACAATGCCGAGCAAGCGGTGCTGACGACGCTGAAGGATAACGGAATCACCTCCGTGGTCGTGCAGCAGCAAGGCGCCAACATCGCGCCGACCGGCAGCAAGGCGGTCGTTCAGGTTGTGCCCGGGCGCTATTCCGCCATCAGTTCCATAGCCGCCGGCAACCGCTTCGAGGCCGGCAAGCTGCCCTACAATGCCGTCCAGGTATCGCTGAAAAAGCAGGGCACACTCTATTTCGCCGCTTCGATGATGACGCCGCCGGTGATCGGCACGACCGCCACCGCCAGCGCCCAGCCCGAAGCGGCATTCTCGGTCGGGTCGCGGCTCGCCAGCGTCAATGGCGGCATTCTCAACGCGCTGCTCGGCGGACTTCTCGGCGGCAACATCTCGCTCAGCGTGATGGACTATAATTCGCTGATCGCGGCCGATGTCGACGTGCTCTCCTTCACCGACGCGTTGGCGACGCAACTGCATCTGACCGGCGTCACCTATTCAGACGTGCTCGCCTCGAAAGCGACGATCGGCCAGATTGCCACCGCCATGGCCAACGTGCCCGGGCTCGACCGCACCGCCAAGCTCGCGCTGCAGACCATGGCTTCCAGCGCCACGAATAACGTCAAGATCCCGCTCAGCCATCTCGTCGACCTCGGCTCGGTGGGCAGCCTCGGCCTCGGACAGAAACCTGCCGGGCTTTCGGTCGACGCCAGCGCCATGAGCATGCTGAGTGCGGCCGCGGCGCTCGCCAACGGCACCAACCAGGTGTCGGTCAATCTTGGGGCGACAATACCCGGGCTGACATCGACGACGCTCCAGATCGCCATCGGCGAGCCGATGCAGAACTCGCCCTGGCTGGCGGTCGGAGAAATGGGCACGGTTGTGCGCACCGCGCAGACGCGCATCAAGCTCAATGCCAGCGTCACCGTCGGCACGTCCAACCTTGGCGGCGGCATCAAGCTGCTCGCCGTCAACCTGCCGCTCAATGTCGAAGTCGCCTATGCCGAGGCGAAGCTGACCGACATAAGCTGCCCGACTGGCCCCTCCAGCATCAAGGTCTCCATCGCCGCACAGCCCGGCGTCGTCGAAGCGCACCTTGCAAACAGCAATGCCAGCGGCTTTGCCGACTTCACGCAGCCGCAGTCCTTCTCTAACGCCGACATCGCGGACCTAAAGCTGTTGCTCATTCCGCTGCTGCAGGTAACCGGCTCCTCGGCCTTCTCGGTCACCAACATGACGCCGACGAACCTCACCTTCAGCGCCACCGATATCGCCAACAAGGCGGTCAAGACGGTGTCGACGAAGAACTTGACGCAGTCGCTCACCACCTCGCTGGTCAATAACCTGTCGCTGACGGTCAATGCGCTCGGCCTCGGCATCGATGTGACCGCACTGCTCGGCACGGTGAAGCCGGCGGTGACGACGCTGCTCAACGGCGTGACCGCGCCGGTCGACAACCTCGTCTACAACGTGCTTGCAGCACTTGGCGTCCATGTCGGCGAGGCCGATGTGCGCGTCACCGGCGCGGTCTGCGGCCGTTCGGTGCTCGTCCAGTAAGTGGGCTGTCAGCCAATTCTCCCGACGAAGCAACCCACCGGCGGCAGCGCCAGCGCAATCTCTTCAAGAACCCCGCCAAGAACGCCTGCGACATCAACGGCAAGAGGCGTTATTTCGACATCCCTGATCTCCGCCGGCAGTGTCCAATTCGCCGGCTCAACGGCGAAGTTGAAGACGCATAACAATTGCTCGTCTTCGTGCTCGCGTACAAAAGCCAGCACATCGCCCTCGGCATCGAGAAAACGGATCGAGCCGCCGATCAGCGCCGGATGGCGCTTGCGCAAGGCAAGGATCGAGCGATAGGCGGCAAGCACGGAACCATCTTCGCCGTTCTGCACATCGACCGCGCGAGCGCGATGCGCCTGCGGCACCGGCAGCCAGGGCTTGGCCGTGGTGAAGCCGCCATTGACGGCGCCTGCCTCCCAGACCATCGGCGTGCGGCAGCCGTCCCTGCCCTTCACACCCGGCCAGAAGCGGATGCCCAGCGGATCGCGCAGATCTTCATAGGCGAGCTCGGCTTCCTCCAGCCCAAGCTCTTCACCCTGGTAGATGCAGATCGAGCCGCGCAGAGAGCAAAGCAGCGCGATTGCGAATTTCGCCAGCGCATCCGGATCCCCGCCGGGCCGCGTCCAGCGGCTGACATGGCGCACCACGTCGTGGTTGGAGAAGGCCCAGCAGACCCAGCCGTCGGCAACCGCGTTCTCGAAGGCCTCGACACAGCCGCGCACGTGAGCGGCCGAGAATTGCGGACCGAGCAGGTCGAAGGTGTAGCACATCTGCAGCTTGTCACCGCCGGACGTGTAGGCGGCGAGCGTCTGCAGCGAGCGCTCCTCGTCGCCCACCTCGCCGACCGCGGCGCGGTCCGGGTACTCGTTAAGCAGCGCGCGGAAGCGTTTCAGGAAGTCGAGGTTTTCCGGCCGCGTCTTGTCGAAGAGATGCTCTTGGAAGGCGTAGGTGGTGGTCGCCATGTTGGTGCCGGCGACGCTCGAAGCCAGCGGCGGGTTGTCGCGCAGCCAGCGGTCGTGGACATAGTAGTTGACCGTATCCAGCCGGAAGCCGTCGACGCCGCGCTCCAGCCAGAAGCGCACCGTATCCAGCAGCGCGTCCTGAACCTGCGGAGTGTGGAAGTTGAGGTCCGGCTGCGCCGCCAGGAAATTGTGCATGTAATATTGCCGGCGGGTCGCGTCCCATTCCCAGGCGGGGCCACCGAACAGCGACAGCCAGTTGTTGGGCGCGCCGCCGTCAGGCTTCGCGTCCGCCCAGACATACCAGTCGGCCTTGGCGTTGTCGCGGCTGGCGCGGCTCTCGAGGAACCATTCATGCCTGTCGGACGAATGCGAGATCACCTGGTCGATGATGAGCTTCAGGCCGAGCCGGTGCGCCTCGGCGACCAGCGCATCGAAATCGTCCAGGGAGCCGAACATCGGATCGATGTCGCGATAGTCCGAAACGTCATAGCCCATGTCGGCCATGGGTGACTTGAAGATGGGCGAAAGCCAGATGGCATCGACGCCAAGCGAGGCGACATGGGCAAGCCGCGACGTGATGCCCTTGAGATCGCCGCTGCCGTTGCCGGTCGTGTCCTGGAAGGAGCGCGGATAGACCTGGTAGATCACGCAGCCGCGCCACCACTCGGCCCCCTGCCCAGCGTTGCCATCAGTCATAGCGTTCCTTTCCTGGCGCGAGTCTTCGCGGTACGCCGCCCAATCATAAATGTCACGCTGCGGCCGGGCAGCGGCCGCGTAAGGTCGGCCGCCTGGGCCTCGTTCGCCGCGCGCCACTCAAAACCTTCCCGGGCAGGCAAGGTAAAGACGCATTGGCGGCGGTCGCCATTGACCATCACCGCGAGGCGGCCGCCCTCTCCGTCGCCGAGCAACATGACGAGGCGATGTCGCGCGGAATCGTTCCAGTCGGCCTCGCCAAGCGGCGCGCCGGTTTCGGTGAGCCAGACCACATCGGGGATTTCCGATCCGTCGGCAGGCTCGCCGGTCAGGAAATGAATGTCTGACAATGCGGGAAAAGCGCGCCGCAGCGCGGCGAGGGTCGAGACGTATTGCTCCAGCGCCTCGTCGCGCCCAGCCCAGTCGAGCCAGGTGATGGCGTTGTCCTGCGCATAGGCATTGTTGTTGCCCTGCTGCGTTCTGCCGAACTCGTCGCCGGCGGTCAGCATGATCGTGCCGCGCGAGGCAAAGAGCGTCGCGAGCAGCGCGCATTGGTCGCCGAAGCGAGCCCTGCCGATTTCCGCGTCATCAGTCCCGCCCTCGACGCCGTTGTTCCAGGACAGATTGTCGTCGTGGCCGTCGCGGTTCTGCTCGCCATTGGCCGCATTGTGCTTCTCCTCATAGGCAACGAGGTCGGCCAGCGTCATGCCGTCATGAGCGGCGATGAAGTTGACACTGCGGCTCACCGGCTGCGCCGGCCCGCCGAAGATATCGGAGGAGCCGGCAACGCGCGTGGCTAAAGCGCCGAGCGCGCCGGCATCGCCGCGCCAGAAGCGCCTGACATCGTCGCGATAGCGGTCGTTCCATTCCAGATATGGCGGCCTGAAATTGCCAAGCTGGTAGCCACTCGGCCCGATATCCCAGGGCTCGGCGATCAGCACGCGGTCGGCGAGCACGGGATCGCTGCTGATAGCCTGGAGCAACGGCGCGTCGGGATCGAACGTGCCGTCGACCCGGCCGAGCACCGACGCCAGGTCGAAACGGAAACCATCGACGCCGGCGTGCCTGACGAAATGGCGGAGCGTGTCGAGCACCATCTCCCGCACGACCGGATGGTCGCAGGCGACCGTGTTGCCGGTGCCGGTGTCGTTGGCCAGCCGGCCGTCCGGCAGATGCCGGTAATAGGTCTGCGCGTCGAGGCCGCGCAGCGACAGCGTCGGACCGAGCCGGTCGCTCTCCCCGGTGTGGTTGAAGACGAGGTCGAGGATGGTGCCGATGCCCGCTTTACGCAACGCTGCGACAGCGTCACGCAGTTCCGTGAGGCCGCCTGGCGCCAGACGCGGATCGAGCGCCATGAAGGTGACGGGGTTGTAGCCCCAGGCGTTGCTCAGCCCCAACGGCGGCAAATGGCGCTCGTCGATCGACGCGGTGATCGGCATCAGTTCGACGGCGGAGACGCCGAGGCGCTTCAGATGCCCAATGACGACCGGATGGGCAAGCGCCGCGATGGTGCCGCGTTGCGCTTCCGGGACATCCGGGTGCAGCTTGGTGAAGGAGCGGACGTTGAGCTCGTAGATCAGGCCGCCGGGCTGGAACAGCGGGGGTCGGGCAGACAACGGCTTCGGCAGCGCGCGCGCCACGGTCTTCGGCATCAGGGCGGCCGTGTCGGCACCTTCATTGCGTTTGGCGGCAAGTCGCCAATGGTACTGATAGGCCCGGTCGATCTCGATGGCGTAGGGATCGGTGAGCAGTTTTTCCGGATCGAACCAGAGGCCGCGCTCCGGCACATACTCGCCGTCGGCACGAAGGCCGTAGCGCGTGCCTGGCGTAAGGCCGGGAACGAAAAGCGTATACATGCCGTCGCCTTCCGGCTTCAGCTCCAGCCTCTCGACCTCGTGCGTGCCGCCATCGTCGAAGATAGAGACCCATAGGCGTCTCGCCGACGACGACCATGCGGCGAAGCGGATGCCATCATCGGTGATGGTCGCGCCGAGCGAGGTCACGTTGGCTCCCCCTTCTCCCCTTGTGGGAGAAGGTGTCGCCGAAGGCGACGGATCAGGGGTGCTCCAGCTTGGCAAGGACGGCGATCCGTCCAGCACCCCTCATCCGTCTCGGCGCTACGCGCCGATCCACCTTCTCCCACAAGGGGAGAAGGAAAGGGGCGCAACGCCACCCTCAAGTAATCACGCTCGGCTTGTCGCGGCCGGTGTGGCTCTTGATGCCGGCGATGTCGTCGGCGGCGGCGATGAGGTCGGCGAGCGCTTCCTGGGTATCGAGGTCGTGCCTTGCCTTGTCCGGCTCGTAGCGCTCGATATAGACGCGCAGCGTGGCGCCCGAAGTGCCCGTGCCGGAAAGGCGGAAGACGACGCGCGAGCCGCCCTCGAACAGGATCCTGATACCCTGGTTCTTGCTCACCGAGCCGTCGACCGGATCGTGATAGGCGAAGTCGTCGGCGCTGGCGATCTTCATGCCGCGCACACTGGTGCCGGGCAGCGAGCCCAGCTTGGCGCGCAGTTCGTCGACCAGCTTATTAGCGCGTTCGGTCTCGACCTCCTCGTAGTCGTGGCGCGAATAGTAGTTGCGGCCGTAGGTCTCCCAGTGCTTGGTGACGATCTCCTTGCAGCTCTCGCCACGCACGGCGAGGATGTTGAGCCACAAAAGTACCGCCCACAGCCCGTCCTTTTCGCGCACATGGTTGGAGCCGGTGCCGGCGCTTTCCTCGCCGCAGATCGTCGCCATGCCGGCGTCGAGCAGGTTGCCGAAGAACTTCCAGCCGGTCGGCGTCTCGTAGATGCCGATGCCGAGCTTTTCGGCGACGCGGTCGGCCGCGCCGCTGGTCGGCATCGAGCGGGCGATGCCTTTCAGGCCTTCCTTGTAGCCGGGCGCCAGATGCGCGTTGGCGGCAAGCATCGCCACCGAATCCGACGGGGTGACGAAGATGCCCTTGCCGATGATCAGGTTGCGGTCGCCATCGCCGTCGGAGGCGGCGCCGAAATCCGGCGCGTCAGGCCCCATCATCTCGTCATAGAGATGCTTGGCGTGCACCAGGTTCGGATCGGGGTGATGGCCGCCGAAATCCGGCAGTGGCTTGAAGTTGCGGCAGGTGCCGTTCGGCGCGCCGAGCCGGCGTTCGAGGATCTCCTTGGCGTAGGGGCCGGTCACCGCATGCATGGCGTCGAAGCGCATGCGGAAGCCATATTTGAAATTGGCGCGGATGGCGTCGAAGTCGAACAGGCTCTCCATCAGCTCGGCATAGTCGGTGACGGGATCGATGATCTCGACCGTCATGCCCCCGGCCTCGACGGTGCCGATCTTGTCGATGTCGATCTGGCCGATGTCGGTGATCTTGAAGCTCGAGATCGTCTTGGTCTTTTCGAAAATCGCGTCGGTGATCTTCTCCGGCGCCGGGCCGCCATTGCCG
Organism: Mesorhizobium sp. M1E.F.Ca.ET.041.01.1.1; assembly: GCF_003997355.1. Classification (NCBI taxonomy): domain Bacteria; kingdom Pseudomonadati; phylum Pseudomonadota; class Alphaproteobacteria; order Hyphomicrobiales; family Phyllobacteriaceae; genus Mesorhizobium; species Mesorhizobium sp. M1E.F.Ca.ET.041.01.1.1. The sequence continues at coordinate 7,421 of NZ_RZSL01000055.1, forward strand.
GCGTTGTACTTGATGCCGAAATCCTCGTGCGGACCGCCCGGATTATGGCTGGCCGACAGGATGATGCCGCCGAAGGTCTTGTATTTGCGGATGATGTTGGAGGCGGCCGGCGTCGACAGGATCCCGCCCTGCCCGACCATCACCTTGCCGAAACCGTTGGCGGCGGCCATGGCGATGGCCTTCTGGATGACCTCGCGGTTGTAGAAACGGCCGTCGCCGCCGATCACCAGCGTCTTGCCCTCAAAACCTTCCAGCGCGTCGAAGATCGATTGGATGAAGTTCTCGGCATAGTGCTCCTGCTGGAAGACAGGCACCTTCTTGCGCAGACCGGAGGTGCCGGGCTTCTGGTCGGTGTAGGGTTTGGTGGGGACGGTTTTGATCATGCCTCAGGCAGCCCTTTTCGAAAGCAGCAAGCGATAGAGTTCGACATATTTCTCGGCGCTCTTGTCCCAGGAGACATCGGCCTTCATGCCCTGGCGCTGGATCGATGCCCAGGCGGCGGGCCTGGCATGAACCTCTACCAACTGGCGAATGGCATGCAGCAGCGCGCCGCCATTGTTCGGGGCGAACTGGAAGCCGGTGGCGACGCCCGCCGAAAGCGCCGCCTCATTAGCATCGATGATGGTGTCGGCAAGGCCCCCGGTGCGGGCGACGACCGGCACGCAGCCATAGCGCAGACCGTAGAGCTGGGTCAGCCCGCAAGGCTCGAAGCGCGACGGGATGATGATGGCGTCGCAGCCGCCCTGCATGATGTGGGAGAGGCCTTCATCATAGCCGACAACGACGCCGACGCGGCCGCGATGGCGGGCGGCGGCAGCAAGCAGCGAGCCTTCGAGGCCGGCATCGCCCGAACCCAGCACCACCAGCCGGGCGCCGCGCTGAACGACGCCGTCGACGACCGCGGCCAGGATATCCATGCCCTTCTGCCAGGTCAGCCGGCTGACCACACAGACGATCGGGCTGTCGTCGCTCTCAAGGTTGAAGCGATCCTCGACGGCCTTGCGGTTGAGACCGCGGGCCTCAAGCGTGTCGGCCGAGTAGTTGGCCACCAGATGCTTGTCGGTCGCCGGGTTCCAGATATCAACATCGATGCCGTTGACGATGCCGTGGAGGTCGACGGCGCGCATGTTGATCAGGCCGTCGAGGCCCATGCCGAATTCCGGCGAGCGGATCTCCTGCGCGTAGGTCGGGCTCACCGTGGTGATCGCCCAGGCGGCCTGCAGGCCGGCCTTGAGATAGCCGACGCCACCATAGTATTCGACGCCGTCGAGCTGCATCGCCACGCCTGGCAGGCCGAGCTCGCCGAAGATGCCGGCGCCGAACTGGCCCTGGAAGGCAAGGTTGTGCACGGTGATCAGCGACGGCACGCCGACCGCCTTGCCGTAGCGCATATAGGCGAGCGTCATCGCCGACTGCCAGTCATGGGCGTGCACGATGTCGGGCTGGTAGCCGGAGATCGCGCCGCCGGCGATGTCGCCGCCGACCTGGCTCAGCGCCGCGAAGCGCCGCCAGTTGTCGGACCAGTCGGCACCGCTAGCGTTGCCGTAGGGTCCGCCCACGCGGTCGAAGAGATGCGGCGCATCGAGCACGAAAAGGTCGAGCTCGCCGATCTTCACGGCATGGACCGAAGCCTTGCCGCCCTGTAGCAGCGGATACTGGTAAACGGCCTTCTTTTTCTTGAAGGCCTCTATCACCACCGGATAGCCGGGAACCAGTGTGCGCATCGCCACGCCCTTGCCGGCGAGCGCGATCGGCAGCGCGCCGGTCACGTCGGCAAGCCCGCCGGTCTTGATCAGCGGGAAGATTTCGGGCGTGACCGACAGAACCTGCATGCGCCTCACATTCCGACGTTAAAGTGACAGCTTGCTGATCAAATTGACAGCTTGTTGATCGACCTTGTCAGGTCGACAACTTGCTGATCGACCTTATCAGGTCGACAGCTTGTTGATCATGTCCTGGGTGATCAGGCAGATGCCCTTTTCCGAAACGCGGAAGCGCTTGGCGTCGAGTGCCGGGTCCTCGCCCACCACCAGTCCCTCCGGAATGTGGACGCCGTGGTCGATGACGACGCGCGTGAGACGCGCTTTGCGGCCGACCTGGACGTCGGGCAGCATCACCACTTCCTCGAGCTTCGAATAGGAATTGATGCGCGCGCCGGTGAAGATCAGGCTGCGGCGCAGCGATGCGCCGGAGACGATGCAGTCGCCGGACACCAGCGAGGATATCGCCTCGCCGCGGCGGCCGTCCTCGTCATGCACGAATTTTGCCGGCGGCTTCAATTCGGCATACGTCCAGATCGGCCAGTCGCGGTCGTAGAGGTCGAGCTCTGGGGTGACGTCGGTGAGGTCGATATTGGCTTCCCAATAGGCGTCCACCGTTCCGACGTCGCGCCAGTAAGGCTCGGCCTCATGCGAGGAGCGCACGCAGGACTTGGCAAAACGGTGGGCGATCGCCTTACCGTGCTGGACGATATAGGGGATGATGTCCTTGCCGAAGTCACGGCTGGAGCCGGGTTCGGCGGCGTCGCGGCGCAGTTGCTCCATCAGGAACTTGGTCTTGAAGACGTAGATACCCATCGATGCCAGGGCGAACTCCGGCTTGTCGGGGATGCCGGGCGGATCGGCGGGCTTTTCGACGAAAGCGATGATGTTGTCCTTGGCGTCGACATGCATGACGCCGAAGCCGGTCGCCTCCATGCGCGGCACTTCCAGGCAGCCGACGGTCACGTCGGCACCGGCGTCGACATGCTGGCGCAGCATCAGCTCGTAGTCCATCTTGTAGATGTGGTCGCCGGCAAGGATGACCATGTATTCCGGGCCGTAGGCCTCGATGATGTCGATGTTCTGGTAAACGGCGTCGGCCGTGCCTTCATACCATTGGGTTTCGGACACGCGCTGCGAGGCGGGCAGGATGTCGAAGCTCTCGTTTCGCTCCGGCCGCAGGAAGTTCCAGCCGCGCTGCAGATGGCGGATCAGCGAATGCGCCTTGTACTGGGTGGCGACGCCGAGACGGCGGATGCCCGAGTTGAGGGCATTGGACAGCGCGAAATCGATGATGCGCGTCTTGCCGCCGAAATAGACCGCGGGCTTGGCGCGCCGGTCGGTCAGTTCCTTGAGGCGGCTGCCGCGGCCGCCGGCAAGCACATAGGCCATGGCATCGCGCGCCAGCGGCTGGGTTCTCTTGATCTCTGCCATTGTTACCCTCCCAAGTAAGCTGCACGGAACATTGCTGGAGCAACATGAGATATCATCTGCTTCAGTCCGCGACGAATTCCAGCATGATTGTCGAGAGCGGCGGCAACAGCATCGTCGCCGACGTGCCACCCCCTTCCCCGCTGGCTGCGACCCTGCCGCCATTGCCCATGCCGGAGCCGCCATAAACGGCTGCGTCAGTGTTCATGATCTCGCGCCACTCGCCCGCCTTCGGCAGCGGCACGCGATAGTTCTCGCGCGGCACCGGCGTGAAATTGGAGATGACAGCGATCGGGTTGCCGTCCGGCGCGCTGCGCAGCCAGGCAAAGACCGAATTGTCGCGATCGTCGACGATCAGCCAGGAGAAGCCTTCCGGCTCGCAGTCGCGCGCATGCAGCGCCGGGCGCGAGCGGTAGAGGTAGTTCAGGTCCCGCACCGTCTGCCAGACGCCGCGATGCGGAGCATAGTCGAGCAGGTTCCAGTCGAGCGCGCGCGCCTCGCTCCACTCGCGGCGCTGGGCGAACTCCTGCCCCATGAACAGAAGCTTCTTGCCGGGATAGCCCCACATGAAGGCGTAGTAGGCGCGCAGCGTGGCGAATTTCTGCCAGTCGTCGCCGGCCATCTTGTGAAGCAGCGTGCCTTTGCCGTGCACGACCTCGTCATGGGAGAGCGGCAGCACGAAATTTTCCGAGAAGGCGTAGGTCAGGCCAAAGGTGATGTCGTTGTGATGGTGCTTGCGGAAGATGGGCTCCTTGGAGAGATACTCCAGCGTGTCGTGCATGAAGCCCATGTTCCACTTGAAGCCGAAGCCGAGCCCGCCCTCATGCACGGGGCGCGAAACTTTCGGCCATGAGGTCGATTCCTCGGCGATCGTCATCACGCCGGGATGATGGCCATAAAGCTCCTTGTTCATCTTTTGCAGGAAGCTGACGGCCTGCAGGTTCTCGCGCCCGCCCTTCTCGTTGGGGATCCATTCGCCCGCCTTGCGCGAATAGTCGAGGTAGAGCATCGAGGCGACGGCGTCGACGCGCAGACCGTCGACATGGTATTTTTCGGCCCAGAACAGCGCATTGTTGACGAGGAACGACACCACCTCGCGGCGGCCGAAATTGTAGATCGCGGTGTTCCAGTCGGGATGGAAGCCCTGGCGCGGATCGGCATGCTCGTAGAGCGCGGTGCCGTCGAATTGAACCAGCCCGTGCTCGTCGACCGGGAAATGTGCCGGCACCCAGTCGAGGATCACGCCGACGCCGGCGCGGTGGGCGCCGTCGACGAAGCGGGCAAAGCCGTCGGGATCACCGAAGCGGGCAGTCGGCGCATAGAGCCCGGTCGTCTGGTAGCCCCAGGACGGGTCATAAGGATGCTCGGAGACAGGCAGGAACTCGATATGGGTGAAGCCGGCGTCCACCACATAAGGGATCAGCCGCGCGGCGAGTTCGTCCCAGGTGAGGAACGTGCCGTCGTCGCGACGCTGCCAAGAGCCTGCATGGACCTCGTAGATCGAGATCGCCTCACGTCTCGGATCGACGTCTTGCCAGAATTTGTGGTGCGCTTCGTCGCCCCATTGATGCGCCATCGGCGGCGCCGTCACCGACGCAGTCGCCGGACGCATCTCGGATTCGAAGGCGAAGGGATCGGCCTTGAGCGGCAGTCTGACGCCGTCGGGGCCGATGATCTCGAACTTGTAGGGCTGGCCGGCGCGGAGATCGGGAATGAACAGCTCCCAGATGCCGGTGTCCTTGCGGTCGCGCATGGTGTGCCGGCGGCCGTCCCAGTCGTTGAAGGCGCCAACCACCGAGACGCGCCTGGCATTCGGCGCCCAAACGGCGAAATGCACGCCGGTCGCGCCCTCATGCTCGATGATATGGGCGCCGAGCTTGTCGAAGAGCCTCAGGTGCGAGCCCTCGGCCATGTAGTAATCGTCCATCGGTCCCAGCACCGGGCCGAAGGAATAGGGGTCGGTCAGCCACCAGTCGCCGCCGGCATTTCTCGCGTGATAGCGCAGCGGCTGACGCTTGCGGATCGAAAGCCTGCCCTCGAAGAAGCCGGCATCGTTGCTGCGTATGAGTTGCCCGACTTCCTTGCCGGTCAGCGTATAGGCGGTGACGAATTCGGCGTTGGGCACAAAGCAGCGGGCGACGAAACCCTTGTCGGCCTCATGCACGCCCAGAACCGCAAAAGGATCGCCATGCGTTCCGGCGACAATCGCCGCGACATCGCCGGCTTGCGCCAGTCCGTCCGGCCCGCTTGTCGCAGCGGTCGCGCGCGGCTTCCTCATCAGGCGGTCGCCCTCCCCGGGCACCTTTTGTTTTGGTGCATGCCGTGATCCCAAAAGCGTTGTGCACTTTTGGGCGGCATGCACCAGTCTTTGTTTTGGCGCATGCCGTGATCCCAAAAGCGCTGTGCACTTTTTGGGCGGCATGCACCGGGGGCCACATCGTTCGTGACCTTATGCAATCACATCAGACAGGTACGTTCCAGATTTCTTTCGCATATTGGCGGATGGTTCGATCGGACGAGAACCAGCCGACGCGGGCGACGTTGCGGATGGCGCGCGCGTACCAGTCGGGACTGTTGCGCCACACGGCGTCGACCTCGCGCTGGCAGGCTGCATAGGAATCGAAATCGGCCGCAACCATGAACCAGTCGCCCTGATAGAGGCCATTCATGAGATCGCGGTAGCGGTTGGGATCGTCGGGCGAGAAGACGCCGGACGAGATCGCCGACACCGCCTGCGACAGCTCCGGCGAAGCCTCGATCACGCCACGCGGATCGTAGCCGTTGGCGCGCCGGTCGGCGACCTCGGCGGTGGTGAGGCCGAAGATGAAAATGTTGTCGTCGCCGACATGCTCCTTGATCTCGACATTGGCGCCGTCGAGCGTGCCTATGGTCAGCGCGCCGTTCAGCGCGAACTTCATGTTGCCGGTGCCGGAGGCCTCCATGCCGGCGGTCGATATCTGCTCGGAAAGATCGGCGGCCGGCATCATCACCTCGGCCAGGCTGACATTGTAGTTCGGCATGAACACCATTTTCAGCAGGCCGCGCACCGAGGGATCGCCGTTGATGACCCTGGCGACGTCGTTGGCCAGTTTGATGATCAGCTTGGCGTTGTGGTAGCTGGGCGCCGCCTTGCCGCCGAAGAATTTCACCCGCGGCATCCACTCCCGCTCCGGATGCGAGCGGATCTGGTCGTAAAGCGCGATCGCCTCCAGGATGTTGAGAAGCTGACGCTTGTATTCGTGGATGCGCTTGACCTGGATGTCGAACAGCGCCGACGGATCGAGCCTGATGCCCAGCCGGTCGGCGACGAGGTTCGCGAGCCTCGCCTTGTTCTGCCGCTTCACGGCGGCGAACTTCTCGCGGAAGGCGGCATCGTCGGCGAGAGGATCAAGATCCTTGATCGCCTCGATGTCGTCCATGAAACGGTCGCCGATCGCCTCGCGCGCAAGCGCGGTCAGGCCGGGATTGCACTGGATCAGCCAGCGCCGCGGCGTGATGCCGTTGGTCTTGTTGTTGATGCGGTCCGGGTAGAGCTTGTGGAGATCGGCGAACACCGTCTCCTTCATCAGCTCGGTGTGGAGGGCAGAGACGCCGTTGATCGAATGCGAGCCGACGAAGGCGAGATTGCCCATGCGCACCCGGCGGTCGCCGTTTTCCTGGATCAGCGAGATGCGGGCGATCTGCTCGCCCGAGAACTGGCTGGTGGCGCGAGCCTCGAGCAGCACCTGCGCGTTGATGGCGTAGACGATCTGCATATGGCGCGGCAGCAGGCGCTCGAAGAGCGGCACCGGCCAGCTTTCCAGCGCCTCCGGCAGCAGCGTGTGGTTGGTGTAGGCGAAGGTGCGCTTGGTGACGTCCCAGGCAAGGTCGAAGTCCACGCCATGGACGTCCATCAGAAGCCGCATCAGCTCCGCCACGGCAATCGCCGGATGGGTATCATTCAAATGGATCGCGGCCTTGTCGGGTAGCGATTTTAGGTCGCCATACTGGCTGAGATGCCGCTGGATGATGTCCTGCAGCGAGGCTGTCGAGAAGAAATACTCCTGTCTCAGCCTGAGCTCTTGGCCGGCCTTGTGGGAATCGGCGGGATAGAGCACGCGCGACAGCGCGTCGGCCTTGTTGCTTTCGGCGAGCGCACCGATGTGGTCGCCGGCGTTGAACTTGTCGAGCAGGATGGGGTCGATCGGCATGCCCGACCACAGGCGCAGCGTGTTGACGCGCCTGGCACGCCAGCCGGCGACCGGCGTGTCATAGGCGACGGCCAGCACATGCTCGGTCGGCTTCCAGACATGGCGCTCCAGCCGGCCGTCCTTGGAAGTGATCGATTCCACCGAACCGCCGAAGCCGACCTCGAAGGAGCGCTCGCGCCGCTCGAACTCCCATGGATTGCCGTGGTCGAGCCAGGTTTCCGGCAATTCGACCTGCCAGCCGTCGTGGATCTCCTGGCGGAACATGCCGTTGGCGTAGCGGATGCCGTAGCCGTGCGCCGGGATATCGACGGTCGCCATGCTTTCCATGAAGCAGGCGGCGAGCCGGCCGAGGCCGCCATTGCCGAGCGCAGCATCCGGCTCGAGCCCGGCGATGAGGTCGAGGTCGACGCCAAGCGAGGCGAGCGCCTCGCGCATGTTCTCCATCAGGTCGAGATTGGAGAAGGCGTCGCGCATCAGGCGCCCGATCAGGAATTCGAGCGAGAGGTAATAAACGCGCTTTTCCTGCTGGTCGTAGGCTTCCTTGGTCGCCTGGATCCAGTGATCGACGATGCGGTCGCGCACGACCTTGATCGAGGCGGTGAGCCAGTCATGGGGCGTGGCAACCGTGGTGTCCTTGCCGAGCCGGTATTTGAGCGACATCAAGACTTCTTCGGCGAGCGTCTTGGGGTCGGGATGGTCGAGAGCGGGAGCTTCGATCGTCATGGCGGGTGTCATGCTGCCTCTCGTTCGGTTGGCCTGATCATACCGGCTTTCACCGCTTCTCCTACCCCACTTTGCCGCGCTGCAGCATACGTTAAATCGATTTAGGCCGTGATGTCCATCTGGCGCCTCTGCGGCTATTTACCGTGGTGCGTGGAGATCAGGCCGCTAGCGCGTCTTCCGGCGGCTTCTTGGCGCCGGTCATGAGCGCGACCGCATCCGACATGGAAATCTGCTTGGGATCGACGACGCAGAGACGCCGTCCAAGCCGGTGGATGTGGATGCGATCGGCCACCTCGAAGACATGCGGCATGTTGTGCGAGATGAGCACGATGGGCAGACCGCGCTTCTTGACGTCGAGGATCAGCTCCAGCACGCGGCGGCTTTCCTTGACGCCAAGTGCTGCCGTCGGCTCGTCCATGATCACCACTTTCGAGCCGAAAGCGGCGGCGCGCGCCACCGCGACGCCCTGGCGCTGACCGCCCGAGAGCGTTTCCACTGCCTGGCTGATGTTCTGGATGGTCATCAGGCCGAGCTCGGTCAGCTTGTCGCGGGCGCGCTTCTCCATCGCCGGACGGTCGAGCATGCGGAACCAGCTGCCGAGCGGCCCGGGCTTGCGGATCTCGCGGCCGAGAAACATGTTGTCGGCGATAGACAGCGCCGGCGACAGCGCGAGGTTCTGATAGACGGTCTCGATGCCCGCCTCGCGGGCTTCGATGGGCGATTTGAATTGGACCTGCTTGCCGTCCAACTCGATCACCCCCTCGTCGGCATGCACGGCGCCAGAGATCGCCTTGATCAGCGTCGACTTGCCGGCGCCGTTGTCGCCGATCACCGCCAGGATTTCGCCGGGGTAGAGATCGAAGTCGCAGTTGTTGAGCGCGGTCACGCGGCCATAGCGCTTGGTGAGACCGCGCGCGGTGAGGACAGCCTTCTCAGTCATGGTTACACCGAAACCTTTCTGATCCACTGGTCGATCGCGACGGCGCCGATGATCAGGACACCGGTGAGCAGCACCTTCCATTGCGGATCGGCACCGAGCATGTTGAGACCCATCGAGACGACACCGACGATCATGGCACCGAACAGCGTGCCGAGGATCGAGCCGCGGCCGCCGAAGAGCGAGATGCCGCCGATCACCGTCGCGGTGATCGCCTGCAGATTGTAGTCGGTGACGGCGGCGGACGGCGAAATCGAACCGTTGCGGCCGATCGACACCCAGGCCGCGAAGGCGGCGATCAGGCCGGCAAGCGTATAGACGGCCATCAGCACCTTCTTGGTCTGGATGCCGGAGAGCTTGGCCGCTTCCGGATCGTCGCCGACGGCATAGACGTGGCGACCCCAGGCGGTGTGGTTGAGCACGTACCAGAGCAGCATCACCAGCAGGACCATCGCGATGACGCCGGCCGTCAGCACGGCGGAACCGACCCTGAAGCTCAGGGCGAAGAAGTGCAGCAGCGGCGCCTGGGCATCGACGTCGGCGTCGCGGATCGTCTCATTGGCCGAATAGATGAAATTCGTCGCCATGACGATATTCCAGGTGCCGAGCGTGACGATGAAGGGCGGCAGCTTCATGTAGGCGACCAGCAGACCGTTGAGCAGGCCACAGGCGCTGCCGGCGGCAAGCCCGACGACCACCGCAAGAAGGGTCGGCATCCCGTAGGTGAGAGCGCAGTTGCCCATGATCACGGCCGAAATCACCATGATGACGCCGATCGAAAGATCGATGCCGGCGGTCAGGATGACCAGCGTCTGGGCAGCGCCCAGAATGCCGACGATGGCGATCTGCTGCAGGATCAGCGTCAGCGTGTAGGATGAGAAGAAACGTCCGCCGATCGCGATGCCGAAAATGATGATCGACAGCACCAGCACGATCAGCGGCACCGCTGCCGGCGTGGAATGCAAAAAATGCTGGGCCCGCTTGACGAACGACTTGCCGTGCTCCTCGAAGGCGGCGACGCTGCTGTCGCTGCCGGTGAGCACCTTCTCGAATTCCTGCATCTGAGACATGTGACCTCCCGTCTGCGCGGAGCTTGCTCATTGCTCCACGCGCCGTTCACGCATTCCGGTCTATTGCCGGGATTATCAGCGCTTGCGAAAGCGCATCGTCCACCCGATGCGGCCGGGGATCAAGCCCCAGCCGCAAGGTTTATGCGCCTGTCAGGCCGGCATCAGCCCCAGCACTTGGCGAGGCCTTCCTTGGTGTCGATGGACTTCACGCCGTTAGCCGGCTTGTCGGTCACCAGGTTGACGCCGGTGTCGAAGAAGTTCTTGCCTTCGGTCGGCTTCGGCTTGGTGCCGTCCTTGGCATAGGCGGCGATCGCCTCGATGCCGAGTGCCGCCATCTGCAGCGGATATTGCTGCGAGGTGGCGCCGATGACGCCTTCGGTCACCGACTTCACACCGGGGCAGCCGCCGTCGACCGAGACGATCAGCACCTGCTTTTCGAGGCCGACGGCCTTGAGCGCCTGGTAGGCGCCGACAGCGGCCGGCTCGTTGATGGTGTGGATGACGTTGATGGTGTTATCCTTCTGCAGAAGGTTCTCCATCGCCTTACGGCCGCCTTCCTCATTGCCGTTGGTCACGTCATGACCGACGATGCGCGGATCGTCCTCGTCGCCGATCTTGTTCGGGTCCTTCACGTCGATGCCGTAGCCCATCATGAAGCCCTGGTCGCGCAGCACGTCGACGGTCGGCTGCGAAGGTGTCAGGTCGAGGAAGCCGATTTTGGCGTCCTTGGCCTTGTCGCCGAGCGTGGCGGCGGCCCACGCGCCGATCAGCTTGCCGGCCTCCAGATTGTCGGTGGCGAAGGTCGCGTCGGCGGCATCGATCGGATCAAGCGGCGTGTCGAGCGCGATCACCAGCAGGCCGGCGTCGCGCGCCTTCTTGACCGTCGGCACGATGCCCTTGGTGTCGGAGGCGGTGATCAGGATGCCCTTGGCGCCGTCGGCGATGCAGCTTTCGATCGCCGCGACCTGGCTCTCGCTGTCGCCGTCGATCTTGCCGGCATAGGTCTTGAGGTCGACGCCGAGTTCCTTGGCCTTGGCTGTCGCGCCCTCCTTCATCTTGACGAAGAAGGGATTGGTATCGGTCTTGGTGATCAGGCAGGCGCCGACGCCCGCGGCCGATGCGGACGAGGCGAATGCAAGCAGGCCCAGCCCGGCCGCCGCGAACACGGTGGATTTCAGCAGCGATTTCTTGGTCACGATTTTCCTCCCAGTGGAACCATTCCGGACGCCGGCCTACCCGGCGCCTCGAGCGCATCCAACCATTCTCCCAGCGTGGACGCCACCTCAAAAGACACCAGTCCGAGACGCCTGTCAATAATTAAATCACTCTTATTTATTATTGACAGGCTTGCGCCGTTCACTCATTCTGAACGAAAAGCAATGTGGGGAAACCAACGGGAGGAACAGGGTGGAGACCGGCATTGCGAGGCACGGTTCGCCCGAGGCTCTGGGGAGCCGCCTGCATCGCGGCACCAACCAGAGCGGTATGCGCGACCACAATGAACGGCTCGTGCTGTCGCTGGTACGCCAGCATGGCAGCCTAGCCAAATCCGACATCGCGCGCATGACGGGGCTGTCGGCCCAGACGGTGTCGGTCATCATGCGCGAGCTCGAAGAAGACAAGCTGCTCCTTCGCCAGGCGCCCTTGCGGGGCAAAATCGGCCAGCCGTCGATCCCGATGGCGCTCAATCCGGAGGGCGCCTTCTTCATCGGACTCAAGATCGGCCGCCGCAGCGCCGAACTGGTGCTGATCGACTTCCTCGGCAATGTGCGCTCGATGCTGCGGAATTCCTATCGCTATCCCGCGCCGCGCGAGACGGTCGAGTTTGTCAGCGCCGGCATCAAAAAAATGCGCGGCGAACTGACGCCGGCGCAGGACAAGCGCATTGCCGGCCTCGGCATCGCCATGCCGTTCGAGCTCTGGAGCTGGGCCGACACCGCAGGCGCGCCGCGCGAGATCATGGACGAATGGCGCCATCGCGACATCCGCGCCGATATCCAGTCGCAGTGCGACTTTCCGGTCTATCTGCAGAACGACGCCACCTCCGCCTGCGGGGCGGAGCTCGTCTTCGGCCAGGCGGGAGGCGCGCGCGACTTCGTCTATTTCTATATC
>NZ_RZSL01000560.1:0-3874 GCF_003997355.1 Mesorhizobium sp. M1E.F.Ca.ET.041.01.1.1
GTAGAAGACCCTGCCCTGCCCGCCCTTCAAGAGCTTCGCCCGCGCCAGTTCCTGGCGCGCGATCTTCTGCGCCTGGACGAGCGAGTTCTTCGCCATATCCTGCAGGCGCAGCCCACCGAGCGGCAGCGTGATGCCGTCGCCGATCGCTTCGCCATTGATATCGATGAGCTCCAGGCTGCCGCCGCCGAGGTCGCCGGCGATGCCGTTGGCCGGGTGGAAGCCGGAAATGATGCCGAGCGCCGAATAATGCGCTTCCTGGCGGCCTGAGAGCACCCGGATCTCGGTCTTCAGCACGTCCTCGGCGCGGTGGATGAAGTCCGGGCCGTTAATCGCCTCGCGGGCCGCCGCGGTTGCCAGCACATACATGTGCTCGGCGCCGGCCTGGTCCGAAAGCGCGCGAAACCGCCGGAACTCCTCCATCGAGCGCGTCACCGCCTCGGGATCGAGCTTGCCCGTCGAAACGATGCCGCGGCCGAGGCCGGCCAGCATCTTTTCGTTGAACAGCAGCGTCGGCGAGCGCGCCAGCCCTTCATAGACGACAAGGCGGATCGAGTTCGATCCGATGTCGATGATCGACAGCGGCCGCCGGTCCTGGAGCCGGCCCTGGGAAATTGAAATCACGCGGCGCCGTTCTTCTTGCGGCGCTTGAACTGAGCAATGCGCTTGGGCGCATGCGATTTCAGCGCGTCACCCCGTCCGGAAAGGCTCGGATTGGTCATGAAATATTCCTGCGCGTTGAACGGCTCCTCGCCCTCCTCCAGCATGACGCGCCGGGAGGTTCCGTCTGCCAATACGTCGAAACTTTGCTGGTTGTCCATGACATTGCCCAGCATGATCTGGCCAAGCACCTGTTCATGCACAGTTGGATTGGTGATCGGCACCAGCGTCTCGACGCGGCGGTCGAGATTGCGCGGCATCATGTCGGCCGAGGAGATGTAGACGATCGCCTCGTCCGACGGCAGACCGTGGCCGTTGCCGAAGCAGTAGATGCGGCTGTGTTCGAGAAAGCGGCCGACGATCGACTTCACCCTGATGTTCTCGGACAGGCCCGGCACCTGCGGCCGCAGGCAGCAGATGCCGCGCACAACGAGGTCGACCTCGACGCCGGCGCGGCTGGCGTCATAGAGCGCGTCGATGACGGTCGGATCGACGAGTGAGTTCATCTTCATCCAGATGCGGGCCGGCCTGCCTTCACGCGCATGGCCGATCTCCTCGGAGACGTGCTTCAGGATGCGCTTGCGCAGCGTGAAGGGCGACACCGCGATGCGCATCTCCTCGGCGGGCTCCGCATAGCCGGTGATGAAGTTGAAGAGCTGGGCGACGTCGCGCGCGATCGTCGGATCGGTGGTGAAGAAGGACAGGTCGGTGTAGATGCGGGCGGTGACCGGATGGTAGTTGCCGGTGCCGAGATGCACGTAGTTGCGCAGCCGGCTGTCCTCGCGGCGCACGATGAGCGACATCTTGGCGTGGGTCTTCAATTCCAGGAAGCCGAACACGACCTGAACGCCGGCGCGCTCGAGGTCGCGCGCCCAGCGGATGTTGGCCTCCTCGTCGAAGCGCGCCTTGAGCTCGACAAGCGCTGTGACCGACTTGCCGGCCTCGGCCGCGTCGATGAGCGCGCGCACGATCGGGCTGTCGTTCGAGGTGCGGTAGAGCGTCTGCTTGATCGCGACCACTTCCGGATCGGCCGCCGCCTGGCGCAGGAACTGCACCACGACGTCGAACGATTCGTAGGGGTGGTGGACGATGATGTCCTTCTCGCGGATCGCGGCGAAGCAGTCGCCGCCATGCTCGCGGATACGCTCGGGGAAGCGCGGGTTGTAGGGCGTGAATTTGAGGTCGTCGCGCGGAACAGCGACGATCTCGGATATCTGGTTGAGCGCCAGCGGACCGGTCAAGACGCTGATGCGGCTCGACGAGACGCCGAGCTCGCCGGCGACGAAGTCGCGCAATTCGGCCGGCATCAGCGTGTCGAACTCGATGCGGATCACGGAACCGCGGCGGCGGCGCTTCAGCGCCGTCTCGAACAGGCGCACGAGATCTTCCGACTCTTCCTCGACCTCGATATCGCTGTCGCGGATGATGCGGAACGTGCCTGAGCCCTTGACCTCGTAGCCGGGAAACAGCTTGCCGATATAGATGCCGACCGCTTCCTCCAACGGGATGAAGCGGACATGGTTCTTGCGGTCGGGCAGACGGATGAAGCGTTTCAGCGCCACCGGCAGACGCAGAAGCGCGCTCATCTCCTCGCCGTTCTTGCGGTGGCGCAATTGCAGCGCCATCGAGAAACCGAGATTGGGAATGAACGGGAACGGATGCGCCGGGTCGATCGACAGCGGCGTCAGCACCGGGAAAACCTGGTCCTGGAAATGTTCTTCCAGCCAGGCCCTCTCGTCCTTGGTGAGCCCGTCGCGGGTGATGCTCTCGATGCCTTCCTTGTCGAGCAGCTCCATCAGGGTCGACAGGCTCTTCTGCTGGTCTTCCTGCAGACGCTCGACCTCGCGCAGCAACTGTTCGAGCTGCTGTTCGGGCGTGCGGCCGTCTGGGCTCTTCAGCGCGATGCCCTCGCGCACCTGGCCGGCAAGGCCGGCGACGCGGACCATGAAGAACTCGTCGAGGTTGGCGGCAGAGATCGACAGGAAGCGGACGCGCTCGAGCAGCGGGTGGCGCGTGTTGAGCGATTCCTCGAGCACGCGCCGGTTGAACTGCAGCCAGGAAAATTCCCGGTTGACGAAGCGGTCGGGATTACCGCCGTCCGGGCTTGCCGCCTCGACGGTGATGAACTCGCTCTGCACCGGCCTCAGTTCGCTCATGATTCCTGCTCTTGCCTGCAACCGTTCTCTTTGAGCGCCATACACCGCCGGACGCGTTGTGGATGCTCTAACATGCTTTCATGACGCATGATGTCACGGAATCGGTTCGTTTCCGGGGCGATGCGCTTAACCGGCTCAACTTATCCTCTGACAGGGTTTTGCGACAGTTTCATTTCATCGATCTTGCAAAGAGACCGGTTATGATCCAGATGCAAACGGGCCGAAATCAAGCCGAGACCAAATTGGAGACGACGATGGCAGGCGGTTCCATTCCACATTTCCAGAACGATGCGGGCCATCCGGTCATCGACATCGGCGTCAAGGAATTCATGTGCACCGGCGCCAACCCGCCTTTCGACCATCCGCATGTGTTCCTCGACATGGGCGACGACAACGAGAAGGTCTGCCCCTATTGCTCGACGCTCTACCGCTATTCGCCAAAGCTGAAGGCGACGGAAACGCAGCCTGCCGGCTGCCTCTATATCGACCAGGCCGCCTGATTCTGCGCGATCATGGATGAGGCGCGGTCCCGGCAGGTCGTCATCGCCGGGGCCGGCATAGCCGGGCTGACGGCGGCGCTGGCCTTTACGGAGCGCGGCTACCCCGTCACGGTGCTGGAGCAGGCCAGGCAGCTCGAAGTCGTGGGCGCCGGGCTCCAGCTTTCTCCCAACGCGACCCGCATCCTGCGCCGGCTCGGCGTGCTCGACCGCTTACGGCTGAGCGCGATCAGGCCGGAAGCGGTGGTGCTTAAGGACGCCGCCACCTTGCGCGAGCTGGCACGCGTGCCGCTGGGCCAGGCCGGCGAAGACCGCTGGCGAGCGCCCTATCTTGTGGCGCACCGCGCCGACCTGCATGCCGCGCTGACGGCGACGGTTGCGGAGCGGCCCGAGATCGAGCTTGTGACAGGCGCACGGGTGACGGCCATCGCCATTTCGTCTCCCAACATCACCGTCACATCCGAAACGGATGGCGACAGCATCGAGGTCGCCGGAGGCCTGCTGGTCGGCGCCGACGGCGTCTGGTCGACGGTGAGATCGCAACTTGCCGGCAGAGAGCCCGCT
>NZ_RZSL01000561.1:0-3874 GCF_003997355.1 Mesorhizobium sp. M1E.F.Ca.ET.041.01.1.1
GCTGAGAAGCTGGAGCTTCGATTGCGCCGCGGCCGAGAGCGGCGCCGTCGGCCTTGCCTTCCTCGACCGCGCCTGCCAGCTCGGCGCATCGGTCGACTGCATCATCCTCGATTACCAGATGCCCGGCATGAACGGCGCCGATGTCGCCAGGTCGATCGCCGCCGACAGCCGCCTTTCCTCCATTCCTGTCGTGCTGCTCACCTCGGTCGACCAGGTCGATTTCGGCAGGATGGTGATCGATTTCGGCATCGTCGCGCATCTCACCAAGCCGGCGCGTTCGGCGGTGCTGCTCGGCACGGTCATTTCCGCCATTCAGAAGGCCCGCACACAGGGCGCCAAGGCGCATTTCGTGCGCGAGCCGGTCGTGGCCCAGCCGGCCGCGCCGGCCATCACCGTCATCCGCGGCCCGGTCGTTCCTGTCCCGGCCGCGCCGGAATCGACCGCCGCGCCGAGCGGCCCGATCGACATCCTGATCGCCGAGGACAATGACGTGAACCAGTTGGTCTTCGGCCAGATCCTCAGCGGCCTCGGCTTGAGTTACCGCATCGCCGGCAATGGACGCACCGCGGTCGAAATGTATCGTTCGCTGCGGCCGCGGCTGGTGCTGATGGACGTCTCCATGCCGGAGATGAACGGCTACGAGGCGACGCGCGCCATCCGCGCGATCGAGGAGCAGAACGGCAGCCACACGCCGATCATCGGCGTCACCGCGCATGCGCTGAAGGGCGACCGCGAGAAATGCGTCGAAGCCGGCATGGACGACTATCTGCCGAAGCCGGTTTCCCCCGACCGCCTCGGCGCCAAGATCGGCACCTGGCTGAGCGAGACTGTGGCGGCGAAGACGGCTTGACGTCTCGTTGACTAAAGACGGGTCTCTACAAAGACTGCCGAGTTCCCGCCAACCCCCCTCTGGCCTGCCGGCCATCTCCCCCTCAAGGGGGGAGATTGGCAGCTTCGACGCCCCGCTCGATCCTGCAACGTCGGAGATTGGCGAAAGCCGTGGCGACGTCTGATCTCCCCCCTTGAGGGGGAGAGGCCCGGCAGGGCAGAGGGGGGCGCTGTCCCGCCAGCATCTCCAAAATTCTTTGCTACGCACAAAGCTACCGATTGCGCATAACCACGCACGCCCCGCCGACGCTGTGCAGCTTGTTGCAGATACCGTTGGCCTCGGCGCGCGAGTCGGCGCCGATTCTGACCGCATAGATGCCGCGCCGGCCGATCGGCGTGCGCACGCGGCTCACCACCGGATCGTGGCTGGCGAGCAAGGCCGGGAACCGGCCGCGCACCCTCAACCACTGGCCGATCGCCGCGGAGCGGCGGAAATTGCCCGCCACCTGGACGCCCCACGGCTTGACGTTGATCGAGGCCATGGCGACTGTCCGCGACATGATCACCGGCAGCCGGCGGCAGGCGACCGCGAAGCTGGTCTTCGGATCGAGCGGCTGGATGGTGCCGGCGTAAGCGGTGTCCGAGAACTTGTCGACCGGTTCGCCCATGACGTCGAAGACGTAGCTTTCGGTCTCCATCGGCAGGAAGCCGCCGGAATCCAGCCAGCGCGACACGCGGTTCTCGCCGGCATTGTAGGCAGCGGCGGCGAGGCCGAGATTGCCGTAACCCACCTTCATCTCGGCCAGATATTTCGCTGAAGCCGGGATGGCCTGCTCGATGTCGAAGGGATCGGCAAGCCCGCGCAGCTTGGCCGTGCCCGGCATGAACTGGGCGATGCCTTCCGCGCCGACCGGGCTCACCGCATTGGGGTCGAAACGACTCTCCTTCCAGATCAGTCGGGCGAAGAAATCCTTGGGCAGGGCGTTTTGTTCGGCCTGCGTCTCGATCAGGTCGCAGACGCGGCCGATCAGCCGTTTGGCGGCCGATTGCGGCGGATCGGCCAATGCTTCGCCGGTCCAGCACAACCCCAAAAGCAGGAAAAGCGTCGCCTTCCATAAACGACGCATGGGCTCATTCCGCGGCGGCTTTGCCGTGTCCGTACCGCTGCTCGATATAGTCGGCGACCATCTTCTCGAAATCCTGCGCGATCGAGGGGCCGCGCAGCGTCGCCGCCTTCTTGCCGTCGATGAAGACCGGCGCCGTCGGCGTCTCGCCGGTGCCGGGCAAAGATATGCCGATATCGGCATGCTTGGACTCACCGGGGCCGTTGACGATGCAGCCCATCACCGCGACCTTGAGGTTCTCGACACCGGGATATTTCTCGCGCC
This sequence comes from Mesorhizobium sp. M1E.F.Ca.ET.041.01.1.1, assembly GCF_003997355.1. NCBI lineage: Bacteria > Pseudomonadati > Pseudomonadota > Alphaproteobacteria > Hyphomicrobiales > Phyllobacteriaceae > Mesorhizobium > Mesorhizobium sp. M1E.F.Ca.ET.041.01.1.1. Next base: position 2,217 of record NZ_RZSL01000561.1, read on the forward strand.
ACACCGGCATGTTCTTGCGGATGTCGGCCTGGATGCTCTGGGCCAGTTCCTGGAACACCGTGGACGTCGTGCGGCCGCAGCCCGGGCAGGCCGCGACGATCGGCACGAACTGCCGGAACCCCATGGTCTGCAAGAGTTCCTGCGAGACCTGCACCTCGCGGGTACGGTCGCCATTCGGCTCCGGTGTCAGCGAGATGCGGATCGTGTCGCCAATGCCTTGCTGCAGGAGGATGCCCATCGCCGCGGATGAGGCCACGATGCCCTTGGTGCCCATGCCGGCCTCGGTCAGGCCAAGATGCAGCGCATGGTTGGAGCGCGTCGCAAGTTCGGTATAGACGGCGATCAGGTCCTGCACGCCGCTCACCTTGGCCGACAGGATGATCTTGTCGCGCCCAAGCCCGATCTCTTCGGCCAGCTCGGCCGACAGGATCGCCGACTGCACGATCGCCTCGCGGGTGACCTCCTGCGCGGTGAGCGGCGAGCCCTGGGCCTGGTTATCGTCCATCAGCCGGGTCAACAGATCCTGGTCGAGCGAGCCCCAGTTGACGCCGATGCGTACCGGCTTGTCGTATCTGATCGCCATTTCGACGATCGCCGCGAACTGCCGGTCCTTCTTCTCCTTGAAGCCGACATTGCCGGGATTGATGCGGTATTTCGCCAGCGCCTCGGCGCAGGCCGGGTGGTCGGCGAGCAGCTTGTGGCCGATATAGTGGAAATCGCCGACCAGCGGCACATTGACGCCGAGCCTCGACAGCCTTTCCTGGATGCGCGGCACGGCCGCGGCGCTCTCGTCGCGATCGACGGTGATGCGCACGATCTCCGAGCCGGCGCGATTGAGCGCCGCGACCTGCGCGACGGTCTGGTCGACATCGGCCGTGTCGGTGTTGGTCATCGACTGCACGACGACCGGCGCGCCGCCGCCGACCATCACGTCGCCGACCGAAACACCAACCGATGTCCGGCGCGGGAAAGGAGAAGAAAAATATCCGGTCATGCCGGCCGCCTTTTGCTTGGAGCAGGGATGCTCAAGGGTCCGGGCATGAGGTGGAGGAGCAAAGATGGCTTGTCAATGGCAAGCGGCAGGCAGCCGGTCAAATCGGCTGCCTGACTGATTGCCGAAACCACAAGTCCCTACTCCGGCGGCGAAGGTGTCCAAGCTGCGCCGCCGCTGCCGAAACTGGTCAAAATCCGGAATAAGACCCAGACGCCGGTGGCATGACAGCCACCGGGTGGATGATTGCGCCGCAATGGCGGCTATGTTGCCTAGAGGAGCTTCAGTGTGCCGTCGGTTTCGCCTTCAGCTTTTCAATCTCGTCCTTGATTGCCAACTTGCGCCGCTTGAGATTGGCGATCTCGAGGTCGTCTACCGAAGGATGCATCATCGCATCGGTGATTTCGCGCTCGATGTCGCCGTGCTTCCGCTGCAGCTCATCAAGATGGGATGCAAGAGACATGATTGGTTCTCCCTTTCATGGTTTCCTCGATTGCAGCCGTCGCAGCCACGTTCCACCGCAGGTCGCTACTGTGACGGCACGGTGACACTTTGCCACCAACCAATCTCGATGTCGAATGCCGCGTGGTAGCATTCCACGACAATGTGAAATGTGATATGGGCTGCCCGCCGGTCACAAACCCCACCGGCCCCGCCCAGACAGGCC
>NZ_RZSL01000562.1:0-3873 GCF_003997355.1 Mesorhizobium sp. M1E.F.Ca.ET.041.01.1.1
GGTTCTCGTCGAGAGCGCAACCGCGGCCGCGGCGGCATAAGGAAGCCGCCGCTCACCCGATCTCCAGCGTCGCCACCGACAGGCCGGGCTCGCTGGGGTGATGCGCAACCGAGAAGCCAAACTCCCCGCACATTGTGAGCATCTTGCGATTTTCGTTGAGGATTATGCCCTCGATCCGGCCGATGCGTTCGGCCCTCGCATAGTCGATGATCTGCTTCAGCAGGTTCCATCCCAGCCCATGCCCCTGCAGGTCCGATCGTACGAGCAGGGCATATTCGCCGGTCCTGTGATCCGGGTCGCAGGAGAGCCTGCCGATACCGGCGAGCGCTCCCGTGTCCTTTTCGAGCGCGACGAAGGCGATGTCGCGGTCGTAGTCGAGCTGCGTGAGCCGTTTCAGCATCTGGTCCGGAAAATTCCTGCGCGGCGAGAGGAAACGCAGCCGCAGGTCGTCGGGGGAAATCCTGGCCAGGAACGCGGGATAAAGCGCTACGTCCGCCGGCAAGATCGGCCGGATGTGCAAGGACATGCCGTCCGACAGAAGATTCCGGCTCCATCCCGACGGATAGGGTCTTATGGCCAGAGCCGGGTTCGGCGCCGGTTCATCCACCCGTCGCGGGTCGATTTCGATGCGGGCGTCCAGGGCAATCACGCCCGCGGCATCGCCCAACAGGGGATTGATGTCCAGGGAGGTCAGGCAAGGGAAGTCGATGGTCATCCGCGACAAGCCGTTCAGAGCGGCAACGATCGCGGCACGATCTGCCGGCTTGCGGTCGCGATAGCCGGCGAGCAGGCGGCCTATTCGCGTCGCGTCGATCAGATCTCCGGCCAGCACGTCGTCGAGCGGCGGCAGCGCAATGGCGGTATCGTTCAGAACCTCGACCGCCGTGCCGCCGGCGCCAAAAAGCAGGACCGGGCCGAACATCGGGTCCAGGTTCATGCCCAAAATGAGCTCCTGCGCGTGCTTGCGCACGACCATGGTTTGCACGGTGTATCCGTCCGCCTTTGTCCCCGGCGCCTGTGCGCGCAGGCGTGTTTCGATCGACTTCGCGGCCTCTCCGGCCTCCGCGGCGGTCGCAATGTCGAGCACCACGCCGCCGACGTCCGACTTGTGCGAGACCGCCTTCGACAGCAGTTTGACGACCACCCGCTCGGCGCTTTCGAGAAGCTGGCCGGCTGCCTCCGCCACCTCGGGGGTCGAGTTGGCAACAACGGTTCGGGGCACCGGAATGCCATAGGCGGCGATCGCGGCCTTTGCTTCCGGTTCGGTCAGCATGCGCCGCCCTTCGCTTGCCACTTGCCGGAAGATGGCATGCACCGTCGCCTTGCCGTCGGCGGCGCCTCCGTCCTGGCTCGAGGGAGTCCGCAAGAGCGCCCGCTGGGCCCGTGACCATTCGCCGAGATAGGACGCCGCGATCGCCGCATCCTCCGGTGTTTCGAAGCTCGCAATGCCGGCTTCCGTCAGGATGCGCCGGCCTTCGCGCGCGGTATGCTCGCCGAGCCAGCAGCCGAGGAGCGGCTTTCCTCCGATCTCGCCCTCATCGCCAAGCTCGGCCACCTTCCTGGCCGCGTCGGGCGAGGAACCGAGCCCGGTCGGACAGTTCATGACCAGGATGACGTCCGTTCCCGGATCCGCCGACAAGGCTTCGAGCGCCGCTTGATAGCGTTCCGGTGCCGCATCGCCCACGATGTCGACGGGGTTTGCATGCGACCAGGTCGGCGGCAGAACCCCGTTCAGCCGCTCGATCGTCAGCGGTGAAAGCGCGGCCAATTCGCCTCCGCGGTCGATCAGCTTGTCGATCGCAAGGACCCCGGCGCCGCCGCCGTTGGTGACGATGCCGACGCGGGTCCGCTCAAGCGGCGAATAGCGCGCGATCGTCTCGGCGGCATCGAGCAGTTCGGCGAGATCTCTCACCCGCAGCACCCCTGCCCTTCGCAGAGCCGCTTCCACGACCCTGTCCGCGCCCGAAAGCGCTCCGGTGTGCGTCGCCGCCGCCTTGGCCGCCTGTTCGTGTCGGCCGGGTTTGATGGCAATGACCGGCTTGAGCCGCGCCGCCGCCCTCGCGGCCGACATGAACTTGCGCGGATTGGGTATGGTTTCGAGATACATCACGATCGCTCGCGTGTGAAAATCGCCCGCCAGCATGTCGAGGCAGTCGCCGACATCGACGTCGGCCATGTCTCCGAGCGAGATGATCCGGGAAAAGCCGACATCGTTTTCGGCCGCCCAGTCGATCAGTGACGTGGCGATCGCCCCGGATTGCGAGACCAGGGCGATGTTGCCGGGCCTCGCCGGCATGTGAGCGAAACTGGCGTTGAGTTTTGCCGGCGGGACCATCAGCCCGACTGTGTTCGGCCCGATGATCCGCATGAGCGAGGGTTTGGCTGCATCGAGCATCGCCTGGCGCAGACCGTTGTCGCGCGTCAGCCCCGCGGTGATGACGACCGCTGCGCGCGTGCCTTTCTCGGCCAGGTCGCGCACGATGCCGGGAACGGTGTCGGGCGGGGTCACGATCACGGCCAGATCGGGAATGCCCGGAAGATCGGCAAGCGTTGCATAACAGCGGTGACCGGCGACCTCTGAGTATTTCGGGTTGACTGGCCAGGTCTCGCCTTCGAAGCCATCGCTGACGATGTTGTCAAAGACGACGCGGCCGACCGAGCCGACGCGCGTGGACGCGCCGATGACGGCGACGGATCTCGGTGAGACGGCGTATTCAAGATTTCGTATCGTCATTCCGGAAGCTCCTTGCCGCCACATTCACCAAAGGCGCCAAGCATTCATTGCGCTGGATCAAAGCGCCATCCAGCCTCTTGCGGCTAGCTGGCGCCAAACGCCTCACAATCCGAGGAGAACCCGATGAGCTATTATTTCAGCAAAACCCTCGACATGCCGTTCGCGGCGGGGATCGAACACGTGACCAGGAAGCTCGCGGGCAAGGGCTTCGGCATCCTGACGAGGATCGATGTCCAGCACACGATGAAGGTCAAGCTGGGCGTGGACTTCAAGCCATACATGATCCTGGGCGCCTGCAATCCGCATTTCGCGTGGCGCGCGCTGCAGGCCGAGGACAAGATTGGCGCCATGCTGCCCTGCAATGTGATCGTGACCGAGATCGCGCCCGGCAAGATCGAGGTCGCGGCCATCGATCCCATGGCCGCGATGGGTGCGATCGACAACCCGAAGCTTGCCGCGACGGCAAAGGACGTTCGGCTGTTGCTGCAGGAGACGATCGGCGAACTTTGATGGCTGCCGCCGTGAACGAGTCCGTGCTGCGGCGCGCGCTGCTGGCCGTCGCCGTTGTGGGCCTGGCGCTTGGGCTGGGTGTCTGGCGAAGCGGCATCGGCCCCATCTCTCCCATCGGCCCCGTCTCTCCCATCGGCCCCATCTCTCCCATGGGCCCCATCTCTCCCAACGCAATCTGGGCGGCGGCGACCCTGCCCGTCGTTGTGATGCTTGCCATTTCCATCCTGCGGGATTTCTGGATCGGACGGGTCGGCGTCGATGCGATCGCGCTGGTTTCGATGTCGGCGGCGCTGCTGCTTGGGCAGGCCTTGGCGGCGGTGGTTGTCGCCATCATGTATGCCGGCGGCACAGTTCTCGAAGACGTTGCGCGCGGGCGGGCGGAGCGGAACCTCAGGGCCTTGACCGATCGGGCGCCGCGGTTTGCGCATCGAAAGTCCTGCGAGGGGACGGAGACCGTTCCAGTCGAGCAGGTGGCGGTCGGCGACGAGCTGTTGGTGCGGGCCGGCGAGTTGCTGCCCGTCGACGGCATCCTGATCGATACGTCGGCGCTCCTCGATGAATCAACTGTCAGCGGAGAGCCGTTGCCGGAGCGGCGCAGCGCCGGCGACGCGTTGCGCAGCGGCACCGTC
>NZ_RZSL01000563.1:0-3868 GCF_003997355.1 Mesorhizobium sp. M1E.F.Ca.ET.041.01.1.1
ATCGCTCGTGTGCGCTAAACGGCCGCTTGTCTCCCGTCCCGCGGTTCACGGAGCACTTTGTAGGCGCTCCCGTGAGGATCGGGTGATGGAAAAACAGCCGACAACAAAAATGCCCGGCGCTGAGCGCCGGGCATCGCAAAAAGTCGGCTTCTGTTTGCCGGCTTATTTCTCGAAGTAGCTGTACTTGCCGTCCTCGCCCTTCTTCCACTCGTAGATGACATAGTCCGGACGGGTGATGTCGCCCTTGGCATCGTAACCGATCTCGCCGATGGCCGTCTTCCACGGACCGCCGGACTTGATCGTGTCGGCAACCTTCTGCGCGTCGTCGGCGGAGCCGACCTTGGCGATGGCCTGCGAGATGATCTGGATGGCGGCATAGGAGTAGAGCGTATAGGCTTCCGGCTCGAAACCGGCGGCGCGGAACTTCTCGACCACTTCCTTGGCGGCCGGATTCTTGCGCGGATCCGGAGCGAAGGTGTTGAGCGTGCCGGCAACGGCATCGCCGGCGATCGAGGCCAGTTCGTTGGAGACGATGCCGTCGCCGGAGAACAGCGGCGCCTTCAGGCCCTGGTCGGCCGACTGACGGATGATCAGGCCGGCTTCGGTGTGCAGGCCGCCCCAGTAGATCAGGGTGACGTTGTTCTCTTTCATCTTGGCGATCAGGGCCGAGAAGTCCTTGTCGCCGACATTCACGCCTTCATACATCACTTCCGTGATGCCGCCGGCGTTCAGGTTCTTCTTGGTCTCGTCGGCAAGGCCCTGGCCGTATGGGGTCTTGTCGTGGATGATGGCGATCTTGGCGTCCTTGAAGTTCTTGGCGATGTAGTCGCCCGCCACCTTGCCCTGCTGGTCGTCGCGACCGCAGGTGCGGAAGGTGTTCCACAGGCCGCGCTCGGTGAGCTTCGGATTGGTCGCTGCCGGCGTCATGACGAGGATGCCGTTCTCGGCATAGACTTCCGACGCGGGAATGGTCACGCCCGAGTTGAAGTGGCCGTCGACGAACTTGACGCCGTCGGCGACGAACTTGTTGGCGACCGAGATGCCCTGCTTGGGATCGGAGACGTCGTCACCGATCTCGAGCTTGAGCTGCTGGCCATTGATGCCGCCCGCCGCGTTGATGTCGGCGACCGCCTGTTCCGCGCCCTTCTGCAGCTGCGCGCCGAAAGCGGCGTTCGGACCGGTGATCGGACCGGCGACGCCGATCAGGATGTCGGCCCACGCGCTGCCGCTGAACGCGATGAACGCGGTCAGCGCCACGGCGGACAAGAGTGATTTTTTCATTGAAACGCTCCCATTTACGGAGTGGGCGTGGATGATACTTTCATGCGATGCCCACCCTTATCGCAGAAAGCATAGAATGCCGATTTTCAGGCACTTGTCACGCCGATTCATCCCTGAAACGACGTTAATCATGAACCTCAACCTTTCGGCTTCCAGCTCAATAAGGAAGCTCTTTCGTAGAGCCAATTATACTGAGTGACCATCTGGTTCGTGCGCGTGTACTGATAACCGAGGAAGCCGAATATCATCAGCACAACGGTATCGACGATGTAATAATGCAACGAGAACATCGTGCCTCCGAACAGGGCATGATGGATGAACCTTACCCCGATGCCGAGGCCAAGCATGTAAATGAACAGGCGGACGTGGGTGCCCCAGGTCTGGGCCACGGCTTTGCCGGTCATCCAAGCCGCCCCGCCGCCGAGCAGGCCCGTGACGAACAAGAAGTGCCAGATCGAGGCTTCTTCGTAGAGAACGCCCTGCATGATTGATGTCTCCCAACCCTAGAGCAATTCCAGGAAAAGTGTGAAACGGTTTTCCGTCCGGAATTGCATCAAAACTGCCCTAGTGATGCCCGCCTTCGAGATATGCGGCGCGCACTTCCGGATTGGCGAGCAGCTCCTTGCCGGTGCCGCTCATCGTCACATTGCCGTTGACCATGACGTAGCCGCGATTGGCGAGCTTGAGCGCGCCGAAGGCGTTCTGCTCGACCAGGAACACGGTCAACCCCTGCGACCTGTTGAGCTCGCGAATGGCGTCGAAGATCTGCTTGACGATCAGCGGCGCCAGACCCAGCGACGGCTCGTCGAGCAGGAGCAGCTTCGGCCTCCCCATCAGCGCGCGCCCGATGGACAGCATTTGCTGCTCGCCGCCCGACAGCGTGCCGCCGCGCTGGTTGATGCGCTCCTTAAGCCTCGGGAACAGCGCGAACACCTTCTCGGCATCCTCGTCAAAATGCTTGAGGTTGTCGATGCTGGCGCCCATCTGCAGGTTTTCCATCACCGTCATGCGCGGGAAGATGCGGCGCCCTTCCGGCGATTGGGCGATGCGCAGCCGCGCGATTTCGTGCGTCGGCATCTGCGTGATGTCGGTGCCGGCGAAGGTGATGGTGCCGGCGCGGGCACGCGGCGCGCCGAAGATGGTCATCATCAGCGTCGACTTGCCGGCGCCGTTGGCGCCGATCAGCGCCACAATCTCACCCTGGTTGACGTTGACGTCGACGCCGTTCAGCGCCCGGATGTTGCCGTAATAGGTCTGCACGCCCTTGATATCGAGCAGCGTTGTGCCGGCCATTATTTACGCCCTCCGCGCGGCTTGGCTGTCGAGGATTTCGCGGCCGGCTTGGCCGGCGAGGTGGACTTTTTGGCCGAGGGCTTCGCCTGCGCTGCGGGCTTTCCGGCCTGCGAGGCCGGCTTGCTTCTTGTTGAGTTCGCGCGCGCATCGACCTGAGCCGCTTTCGAGGCGCCCTTAGAGACCGTGACGCGCTCGCCCTCGTCCGCGTGTTCGACGGTATCGGAAACCGGTCCTGCCATCATAGAGGCGGAATTGCCCGGCCCGTGCGCGGAGTCGGGCCCGGTATCGAGCTGTTCGATGACGTCCTCGTCGCCGACTTCGGTGAGCACTTCTTCCACCTCCTGATCGTCGACGCCGAGATAGGCGGCGATGACGCGCGGGTCGGTCCTGACCGACTGCGGATTGCCGTCGGAGATCTTGCGGCCATATTCCAGCACCACGACATGATCGGAGATCTGCATGACCACCGACATGTCGTGCTCGATCAGCAGGATCGAGGTGCCGGTGTTGTCCTTGATGTCGATCAGGAGCTCGTTGAGCGAGGCCGATTCCTTCGGGTTGAGGCCGGCGGCCGGCTCGTCGAGGCACAGCAGCTCAGGCCCGGTGCACATGGCGCGCGCGATCTCCAGCCGCCGCTGCGCGCCATAGGGCAGGTCGCCGGCCGGATGATCGGCGCGCTCGACGAGATCGGCCTTCTCCAGCCAGTGCCTGGCGAGCTCGATCGACTCGGCCGAGGCCTGGCGGTAGCTCGGGAAGCCGAACAGGCCGAGGAAGGTGTAGCCCGAGGCCTTCATCAGCTTGTTGTGCTGGGCGACCAAAAGGTTTTCCAGCAGCGTCATGCCCGAGAACAGGCGGATGTTCTGGAAGGTGCGCGCCACATTGGCGCGCGCCGGGATCTCGTGGTTGGGCAGGCGCTCGAGCAGATACGTCGAGCCGTCGCGCTTGTTCAGCGTGATCATGCCCTCGGTGGGCTTGTAGAAGCCGGTGATGCAGTTGAACACCGTCGTCTTGCCGGCACCGTTCGGTCCGATCAGCGCGGTAATCTCGCCGCGCTTGGCTTGGAACGACAGGTCGCCGATGGCGACCAGGCCGCCGAACTTCATCGACAGGTGCTCGACCTGCAGGATGAAATCACTCTGGGAAGCTTGCACGTCCATCAGCCGTGGCCCTCCTTGGTGAAGGAGCCTGAGACCGCTCTTCGTTCCTTGAGGAAGGCGGTCGGCTCACGGCTGCCGACGAAGCCGCGCGGCTTCCACAGCATGACGATAACCATGGCCATGCCGAACAGCAGCAT
>NZ_RZSL01000564.1:0-3844 GCF_003997355.1 Mesorhizobium sp. M1E.F.Ca.ET.041.01.1.1
GCGGGCGGGGATGGGGTGGTGCTGTTCGCGGGGGCGCCGGAATAAAAAGAGACGTCCACAACCGGGGATATTCCAGAACGGCGCGGCTTGCGCTAGTGATTACTTGTGGGTTGCAATGGGTTGGGGCAGTGAGCAATAACGACCGGCCGCTTGAAGCGGATATGACCGTTTTCAGCCCGCCTGCGCGGCGTCGCCGAAGACTCTTTCCAATCATCCTGATATCGCTGACAGCCTTCGTGCTGTTTTGGCCGGCGCGAAACTACTACGTACAATGGTCGGCCATAAGAAAAATGCAAGCTGCCGCCCTAGCCAAGGACTATGACGAAGAGTTCCATCAGTTGTCGTTACTGGCGAACATGGGCAACCGGGATTCGCAGGGCTATCTCGGCACGATGTATTGGCGCGGCCAAGGAACCGCACAGAACGACGAGAGGGCAGTCTTCTGGTGGCGTAAGTCCGCGGACGGTGGAAATGCGGAGGCCGAAGCCGCCCTTAGCCAAGCTTACTCTCTTGGGCGCGGTGTCGCGAGGGAGGACCAGCTCGCCGCCAGCTTGGCGCGAAAGGCGGCGGATAAAGGCAACGCAAATGGTCAGTATCAGCTCGCGGTCCTCTACTCACAGGGCCACGGGCTGAGCAAGAGTGACGAGCAGGCACTCTACTGGTGGCGCAAGGCTGCTGATGCGGGAAGTGTCGAGGCCGCGTACAGTCTTGGCCAAGCTTACTTTTATGGCCTTGGCGTCAAGAAAGACGACAAAATTGGAGCGACATGGAGTCGCAGGGCGGCCGACAACGGGCATGCGGAGGCCGCCTATGTTCTCAGTAAGGCCTACAAGTTCGGCCTCGGTGTCGACAAGAACAGCCAGCTTGCCGCCACCTGGGCGCGCAAGGCTGCGGATCTGGGAAACGCCGACGGCCAGTACATGCTCGGCGTTCTCTACCATCTGGGTGAAGGCCTGACACAGAACGACAGCCTTGCATTTCAATGGTGGATGAAGGCCGCTGCCGATGGTGTCGCGCAGGCGCAATACAATGTCGGCACCGCGTATGCCACTGGAAAGGGCGTCGGCAAGGATGATGCCCAGGCATTCCTTTGGACGAGCAGGGCGGCCAACAAGAGTGACCCCTTAGCACAATCAAGCCTGGGTACGATGTACTGGCTTGGTATGGGCGTGCGGCAGGATGATGTTCAAGCCGTTGCCTGGTGGCGCAAAGCTTCGGAGCAAGGCAACGCCGAAGCACAGTTGTCGCTGGGGAATGCGTACTTGAAGGGCAGGGGCGTTGCCCAGAGCAGCCGGGATGGTGCAGTCTGGTGGCTCAAAGCCGCGGACGCAGGCAACGCGGACGCTCAAGGTCAACTCGGCATTCTGTACCACCAAGGCCTCGGCGTTGCTCGGGACGACCGGTTGGCGGTCAAATGGTGGACGAAGGCCGCGGCCAGCGGCGTTGCGGTGGCACAGTACAGTCTCGCAAACGCGTATCGCACGGGAAATGGCGTTGCCAGGGACGACGCCCAGGCATTCTACTGGATGAACAAGGCAGCGGATCAAGGCACCCCCCGAGCGCAATCCGCGCTCGGCGGGATGTATGCCGTCGGCGCCGGTGTTCCGCAGGACTACGCTCAAGCCGCGATCTGGTGGCGCAAGGGTGCCGAGGCAGGAAATGCCGAAGCCGGCTATAATCTTGGCCGGGCCTATTTGCTCGGCGAAGGAATCGAGCAGGACGACGGGTTGGCCGCCAAATGGACGCAAATGGCCGCCGACGGAGGCAATGCCGACGCCCAGTACCAGCTTGGCATTCTGTACCATGAAGGTCGCGGATTTGCCCTGGATGGCGGATTGGCCTTCCAGTGGTGGATGAAAGCTGCGGTCAACGGGCATGCCGTCGCGCAATACAATATCGGCACGATGTATGGATTGGGACAGGGCGTCAAACAGGACGACGCCCAGGCACTCGCTTGGTTGAGTAAGGCTGCTGAGCAGGGCAACGCGATGGCCGAGGAAGCAGTCGGGAACGCCTATTCCACGGGTACCGGTGTCTCGGAGAGCAAGGCGAATGCAATTGCGTGGTGGCTCAAGGCCGCACGGCAGGGAAATCTAAATTCGAAGCTCAGCCTGGCTTACGCATATGCAAACGGCGTAGGCGTCGCCAGGGACGACAAGGCCGCCGAGACCTGGTGGCTTGAGGCAGCCCAGGCTGGCAATGTCGATGCCGAGTTCAGCCTTGGTACGCTCTACTTTCGGGGGATTGACGGCAAGCCGAACTACCTGGAAGCAACCAAGTGGTTCCTCAAGGCGGCCGAGCACGGCAACGCCCAGGCCAAGACCTATATCGAGCTCATGAAGGAAAACGGTCAGTTCGATAGCAAAACGCTGTGAGCTGAGATGCCTGCAATTGACAACTGGTAAGAGCGGCTGAGCGCGTAATCTCCCTCAAATGGGCCCCGCAACGGGATCATCAGCGTTGGCGGCGCCACCATTCCTGCAACGCCGGCGATTGGCGAAGCCAGCGCGCCAGCCAATCTCCCCCCTTGCGGGGGAGATGCCCGGCAGGGCAGAGGGGGGTGTGACGGAACGCAGCCTCTGCAAAGGAATTCGCCCGCAATCATGCCCACCCTCCACCTCGTCGAAGCCTCGATCGCCGATCTGCGCCGTGCACTGGAGGAAGGCACCGTCACCAGCGTCGAACTGGTCGGCGCGTATCTCAGGCGCATCGCCCATTACGACCGGCACGGCATCGCGCTCAACGCCGTGCCCATCCTCAATCCACAGATGTTCGAGGAGGCGGAGGCTTCCGACCGGCGCTGGCGCCAGGGCAAGACCCTCGGACCGCTCGACGGCATCCCTTACACCGCCAAGGACAGCTACAAGGCGAAGGGCCTGACGGTTGCCGCCGGCTCGCCGGCCTTCGAGCATCTAGTCGCCACCGACGACGCCTTCACCATCGCCAGGCTGCGCGCCGCGGGCTCCGTGCTCGTCGGCCTCACCAACATGCCGCCGATGGCCAATGGCGGCATGCAGCGCGGCGTCTATGGCCGCGCCGAGAGCCCATACAATGCGGACTACCTCACCGCCGCCTTCGCCTCCGGCTCGTCCAACGGCTCGGGCACGGCGACAGCGGCGAGCTTCGCCGCCTTCGGGCTCGGTGAGGAGACCTGGTCGTCCGGCCGCGCGCCGGCCTCCAACAACGCGCTCGTCGCCTACACGCCCTCGCGCGGCGTGATCTCGGTGCGCGGCAACTGGCCCCTGGTGCCGACAATGGACGTAGTGGTGCCGCATACGCGCAGCATGCCCGACATGCTCGAACTGCTCGACGTCATCGTCGCCGACGACGAAGAGACGCGCGGCGACTTCTGGCGGGTACAGCGCTCAGTGCCGATCCCGAAGGCGTCCGAATTCAGGCCGGCAAGCTACAAGCGGCTGGCGTTGCAAGGCGTGCTCAAGGGCAAGCGGCTCGGCGTGCCGAAAATGTATATCGGCAGGGACGAAGGCGCCGACCGGCCGATCGAGACCCGCGCCTCGGTGCTAAAACTCTGGCGACAGGCGGCGCGCGACCTGGAGGCGCTCGGCGCGGAAGTGGTCGAGGTCGATCTTCCCGTCGTCTCGAATTACGAGCGCGACCGGCCGGGCGCGCGCTCCATGGTCGATCGCGGGTTGGTGCCGGCGGCGTTTGCCGAGCGCGAGATCTGGGATCTCTCCATCTGGTCCTGGGACGACTTTTTGCGCGCCAATGCCGATCCGGTCCTTCCCGATCTCGCCGCGGTCGACGGCCCAAAGATCTTCCCGCAGCCGCCGGGCGCGCTGCCCGACCGCTACGGCGACGACGGCTTCGATCTGGCGGAGTATGT
>NZ_RZSL01000565.1:0-3827 GCF_003997355.1 Mesorhizobium sp. M1E.F.Ca.ET.041.01.1.1
GGGCTGGAAGTTCGACATCATGACGACATCCTTCTTCCTGTCGCGGCGCTCGCTCAAGGCATCGCCCAATTCCGGAATGCCGGTCTGGCAGGACAAGCTGTTCATCGGCCTGGCGCGCTCGGCGGCCGATGCGACGGAGTATTTCCAGATCCCAACCGGACGTGTCGTCGAGATCGGGACGCAGGTGGCCGTTTAGGCATGCCGCGGTTGAGCAGAATCAATTGGCATTTTCCGAGCCGGTGAATGCCTGACCGGGCGGAGGCCAACAATGCTTGCGCCCACCTTGGGTCCGGTTTTCCCGGCCCGAAGCTTCCGGCCCCAAAGCCGTCCCTTTACGCCTGCGATCATTCCCGTTCCCCATTGTCTTGCCGACCCACCAGTCGAGATGCGCTGAAACGACCTCGCAGGGCAGCAACTTATTCATTTGAACGTAATCGATGTGCCGCAAGTCCTTTGTAAGATTGGCTTCACTGCCCTGCTAATCCTTCCACTCTCTAATTATCTGAAAAAACAGCCCCAACTTCTCTCCCCTTTCTCTACCAGGGTGGCACGAGATTTGCTTCAATAGCTAACAGGCTGCGGAGTTGTATTCGTGTCGCGAGGCACAGCGAAGGAAGGAAACAACTTTCCAGATTTGCGACCGAAAACACTTTATGTGGGCCGGTAGGGCATTCTGAACATGCAACGCAGGCGGCAGTACCGCGCAGAAGTGGCAACATCACGGTAGTACGCGCCCCCGGCTCGGCTGCGGAATACAAAAGGATAGTGTTATGATTGTGCGTAGCCTGCAGGATGTTGAAGCGACCGATCACTTCGTCGATTGGGGCAATGGTACTAGCCACCGCCTTCTGACCGACAAGGACGGCATGGGCTTTAGCATCTGCCACACCGTAGTGCGCGCTAACACGGTCTCGCTTCTGCAATACCGTAATCATCTCGAAGCCTGCTACTGCATCGCCGGAGAGGGCGAGGTCGAGGACATGGACGGGAATGTCTTCCCCATTCGCAAGGGGGACATCTATGTACTTGATAAGCATGACAAGCATCTTCTGCGCGGGGGCCGAGACAAGGACCTGATCCTCGTAAGTATCTTCAACCCGCCCCTCAACGGAACCGAGCGCCACAGTCTCAACGACCCGGCAGGCTCGGCATATTGAACAAAATAAACCAACGACAGATATCAAACCGCCGCTCAATGCGAGGAACATCCACCTTAGCGACCCAACACCATCCGCACTGCATTCCGCCGACCTCAGCGGAAAAATTGTTTGTTATCTCGTTCACATGGGCTCCCCTCTCGTTGGTCTTCATTGATAAACGGGGGCTTTCCACGAAGAGTCCCTACCTACGCGGCCGCAGCCCGCGTGGACAGTGAGATGTTCCAAGCTCCGCTTGCTTCGGCGAACACATCGGGGAGATTCTGGAAGGCTTGTGCCGATTGAAAGCGCGCTCAAAGGTACGATGTCCGGCGATGTCGGATAAGCCACATAGCAGTGTTTGCTATCATGTTCATTGCGAACGATTTCGCCTTTGGCACGATGCATGCGTGATCCTCTAACAAGGGGCACGGACTGAGGAGAAGTCGTCCGCTGACCACGCTCACCGGAAACTCAGACGAGGGAACGGTGGCAACTGCGATACTGTCGGCGACGGTATTGGTGAAGGAGGGAGCTTGGCGGGACACTGCAATCTTGATGAAGGTGGTCGCCTTCCGATATTAAGCGATGATGAGGTGCGGAGCATAACTGCCGCCCATGAGAAGCTGGCCCCTTCAGAGTATTTTTGGCGACAGCGGCTAGAGCAGTTTAAAACATCGCAGCTTCCCTTCGTGTCGTCGTCCGTGGCTAAGACGGCGCCCAGATGGCAGTCGAGTTCGGGCGTCATTCCAAGTGCTTTGGCCAAGCTGTCGCCATTCGATCGCACGGAATACTTGGTAACGGCTTGGCTGATCTATCTCGCCCGCATCACGGGAGAAGCAGAGCTTCAACTGGGATGCACGCCTGCATGGGATAGATCGCAAGCCAGTTCGAAAGCGGTGGAGATGCTTATCGCCTCTGTCGTGCCGATCGAAGTTACCATTGATCTTGCACATAATTTTGAGGAAGTGCGCGGGGCGGTGGTGGCCGAATTCGCTCGGCTGACGGAGCACGGCAGCTTCGCGCGGGATCTTATCGCGCGCTGCCCGACATTGCGAGGTGTGGAGGCACTACGATCACACCAGCCCTGGTCGATTGGCATTACGATTACAGATAGCTGTTCTGCCGCTAGCGATCTAGCTTCGAACGCGAGTTCTGAGACAACCCTGTCCGGTGATTTGCTGACATTCGAGCCTTGCACTCTGGATGGGAGCTTTCGATGGCACTTTGATGCAAGTCGATTGGCACCGACGCAGATCGACCGTATGACGCAGCATTTGCAAACATTGTTGTGTGGCGTGATGGCCGATGCGGGGCAGCCGGTCGGCCGCATTGACATCCTGCCGGCCGCCGAGCGCACCTATCTGCTGGAGGGTCTGAACCGGACGGACGCGGACTATCCGTCGGATCTTTGCATCCACGAGCTGTTCGAGGCGCAGGTGCGCCAGGCGCCGGAGGCGGTGGCGGTGGTCTGCGACGACGAGCGCCTGAGCTATGGCGAGCTCAATGCGCGGGCCAACCGGCTGGCCCATCATCTGATCGCCCTTGGGGTCAAGCCGGATCAGCCGGTGGCGATCTGCCTGGAGCGCAGCCTGGCGATGGTGGTGGGGGTTTTGGCGATCCTCAAGGCGGGCGGCGCCTATCTACCGCTGGACCCGGCCTATCCCAGCGCGCGGCTGCGGCAGGTTGTGGACGATGCCGCGCCGCGGCTGCTAGTTTGCGATGGGGCCGGACGGGCAGCACTCGGCCCCGAGGTGCTGACCAATGTGACGGTGGTCGATCTGGATACGGCCACCCCGGCCTGGGCCGAGCGCGCGCCTTCGGACCCGGACCCGCGCACGCTTGGCCTCACATCACGCCATCTCGCCTATGTAATCTACACTTCAGGCTCTACCGGAACGCCAAAGGGCGTCGAAATGTCCCACGGGTCGCTTGTGAACTCGCTCGCGGGGGTTGGCACGTCAAAACTTTGCACACTTCAATTCGCGACCCTGAACTTCGATGTGTCCTCCCAGGAATTGTTCATTTGCTGGAAGGAGGGTGGACTGCTCGTGGTCTTGCGGGAAGAAACCCGCAAGAGCTTCTCCGACCTGCTCGAGTTCGTGAGGGGGGAGGCGATCGAGCGGCTTTTCCTTCCATTCGTAGCATTGAACCATTTTGCGGAGGTCTGGGGCGGGCAGCAAGTGCAACTGCCCTCTCTAAGTGAGATCTATACAGCGGGTGAGCAACTGCAGGCTACTCCAGGGCTTAAGGCGTTCTTCGAAGCACATCCAAAGGCGAGATTGATCAATCAATACGGGTCGACAGAAATCAACGTAATTGCCGAGCACCGGCTTGCAGCTGACCCATCATGTTGGCCCCAATTGCCTCCACTCGGCCGTCCGATAGCGAACACGCGGATCTACCTGCTGGACGGGCATGGTGCACCGGTTCCGTTCGGGGCGGTGGGCGAGCTTTACATTGGCGGCGCAGGCGTTGCGCGTGGCTACCTGAACCGGCCCGAGCTGACGGCCGAGCGGTTCATCGCCAGTCCCTTTGTGGAGGGCGATCGGCTGTATAAGACTGGCGACCTGGGGCGTTATCTGCCGGACGGCAATCTGGAGTTTTTGGGCCGCAACGACGAGCAGGTGAAGATCCGCGGCTTCCGCATCGAGCCGGGCGAGATCGCCGCCCGGCTTTGCGAGCACGCCT
>NZ_RZSL01000566.1:0-3822 GCF_003997355.1 Mesorhizobium sp. M1E.F.Ca.ET.041.01.1.1
CCGATTGGCCGACAACAGCGCCAGAGAGGCGCGGGAAACATGACGACACGCATGGAACTTGTCTGTCCGGCGGGAACTCCCGCGACGTTGAGAGCAGCCGTCCAGGCGGGCGCGGATGCGGTTTATTGCGGATTTCGCGATGAAACCAACGCCCGCAATTTTCCCGGGCTCAACTTCTCTCGGAACGAACTCGCCGAGGGCGTGCGCTTCGCCCACGACCATGGCAGCAAGGTTCTGGTCGCGATCAATACCTTCGCGCGCGTCGACGATGTCGACACCTGGAAGAAGGCAGCGGACATGGCCGCCGAAAGCGGCGCGGATGCCATCATAGCCGCCGACTTCGCCGTCCTCGATCATGTGGCAAGGAACCACAAGCAAATCCGTCTTCATCTGTCGGTGCAGGCTGCCGCGGCGACGCCGGAAGCGATCGGCTTCTATGCGGCTCAGTTCGGCATTCGCCGCGTCGTGCTTCCAAGGGTTCTGTCACTCCAGGAGATAGCCGCGCTGAACCGCGCGATCGACGTCGAAACCGAAGCCTTCGTTTTTGGCGGTCTTTGCGTGATGATCGAGGGTCGCTGCTATCTCTCTTCATATGCGACGGGCAAATCGCCGAATCTCAACGGTGTCTGCTCGCCACCCGAGATGGTGAGCTATGACGAAGAGCCGAGCGGCACAACGGCGCGGCTGTCGGGCTTCACGATCGATCGATATGAGCGCGGCCAGCCGGTGGGTTATCCCACTCTCTGCAAGGGCAAATTCAAAGCCGACGGCAAGACGTCCCATCTGTTCGAGGATCCCGTCAGCCTGAACGCCGGCGGCATGATTTCAGGCTTGAAGGCCGCCGGGGTGACTGCGCTGAAAATCGAAGGGCGCCAGCGCGGCAAAGGCTATGTAAGCGAGGTCGTGCGCGCCTTCAGAAAGGCCGTCGACGCGGTCGAAAAGGGCGGCGACGCGGTCGACATCGATCGGCTTCTCGCTGGCCAGTCGGAAGGGGCTCGGCAGACCGCGGGAGCCTACGAGAAGAAATGGAGATAGCCGGTGTCCGAAATCGCGCTGACGCTTGGACCGGTCTTCTTCCACTGGCCCCCCGACCGTCTCCTGGATTTCTACCGCAGGATAGCGGACGAGGCCCCGATCGAGCGCGTTCACGTCGGTGAAGTCGTCTGCGGCAAGCGGATGCCGTTTTCGGATCCCGCATGGCCGGCGATCATCGAACGGCTTGAGCGTGGAGGCAAACAGGTGGTGCTGTCCACACTGGCGGCGCCGGCAACCGTGCGGGAACGCAGAAGCGTCGAGGATCTTTGCGGAGAGGACAGGCTGGTCGAGATCAACGACGTGTCCGGCCTGCCGTCACGCTCCGGCAAACCCTTCGTCACGGGTCCGTTCCTGAACGTCTACAACGAGGCTTCCGCGAAATTCCTGATCCAGCTCGGCGCGCAGACAATATGCCCGCCCGTGGAATTGTCGTTTGCAGCGATCGGCGTCATGTCCTTGAAATGTCCGGAGGCTGAGTTCGAGATCTTTGCGTTCGGGCGGTTGCCGCTCGCCCTTTCCGGACGGTGTTATCACGCTCGGATCCACGGCCTTCATAAGGATTCATGCCAGTTCACCTGCGAAAAGGATCCCGATGGTCTCTCCGTCGATACGCTCGACGACCAGCAATTCCTCGCCATCAACGGCGTACAGACCCTTTCCAATCAGGTGCAGGCTTTCTGCCCCACCCCCGCCGCACTCGCCGCCAAGGGCATCAGGCGCCTGCGTTTGTCCCCCCAGACATGCGACATGGTGGAGGTAGCGAGGATATATAGACGGCTGGCCGACGGCAAAGAGGAGCCGAAGGATGCCCGCTTCGCCCTTTCGTGCCTCGATCTGCCTGGCATCCTGGTCGACGGGTACGCCCATGCCAGGCCCGGTTGGCAGGCAACCGCGACGGCCTGACGGCAATGACCCGGATTGCGATCGTGACCATCTCCGACCGTGCAAGCCGCGGCGAGTACGACGATCTTGGCGGACCGGCAATCGAGCGCTGGCTCCGTGGTGTCCTGGCGGAGCCCTGCGATTTTGTCCGCCGCATCGTCCCCGACGGCCTGGAGAGCGTCCGCGACGTGCTCATCGAGCTTTGCGACCAGGCAGGCGCCGACCTGATCCTGACAACAGGCGGAACCGGTCCCTCCCCGAGGGACCTCACGCCGGAAGCCATGCGGCAGGTCATTACCAAGGAGTTGCCCGGTTTCGGCGAGCTCATGCGGCAGGCAAGCCTGCTGCATGTACGCACGGCCATCCTTTCACGTCAGACCGCAGGCGTGCGCGGCCGATCGCTGGTCATAAACCTGCCCGGAAAACCGTCCTCCATCGACGTGTGCCTCGACGCTGTCTTTCCCGCAGTGCCTTACTGCCTCGAACTCATCGGCGCGGGCCGGATCCTGGTGGATTCTTCTGTTTTGGGATGAACCGCTCTAGCTGTTGAGGCTCAACAGCCAGAGCGGTTCCAGGAAAAGTGTGTAACGGTTTTCCGTCCGGAATTGCGTCAAAACAAGGAGATAGAGCGGGTCGCCGTTTCCGTGAAACGGTGAACCGCTCTAGTTGCAAATTTGCGAAGCTTTGGTTGGTCCCGTTCCTGACGGGGCCTGTATTCACCCCCGGCTGCCGGCCGCCGGATTGGCTGCGGCCGCCGCCCGGAAGCGGGCGACGAAATCGTCGAGCGCCGGCCGCTCGGCATCCGAGATCGCCCAGTAGGAGAAGGCGCCGTCGGTCCAGTGGACCAAGAGGAAGCCGCCCGCCGAGAGATCGTCCGCCACCGGCACGGATGCGCCTCCGGTCTGCTGTGGTGCCGCCACCAGGGTGATCAGATGCTCATGGTGGCGATAGACCAGCGCCGGCATCGGCCTGTCACCGATCACCTCGACGCGTCCGCCAAGCAGCGCGTAGCCGTCCTTGGCCATGTCGGGCGCCGGCGGCGACACGCCGATCCGGCCGTCGAGCCACGGCTTCACCGTATGGCGGTCGGAAGACACGATGTCGACCGGGGTTGCGGCGAGCAGGCTGCGGCGATGGCCGTTGGCGACGGCGACCGCAAAGCTGTCGGGCGCATTTTCCACCATCAGCCACTGCGTCGCGCCGCTGGCGAGAAAAGCCGTCAGCACGATCGAGGCCGCCATCTGGCGCCAGTCGAAGGAACTGAAGCGGCGCGCCAGGCTGCGCGCCGTCGGCCGCATCTCGATGACTTTGCCTTGTTGCTGTTGCGGCCGAGCGGACGGCTCCGCTTTCACAGCGTCGGCCGGCGCAGCCTCAACTTCGCCGGAACCTTTCACCTCAGCGATCGCCGCGATGCGCGCCAGGAAGTCGTCGCTGACTGCCGGGCGCGGCACGCCGGCGACAGCCATGCGCAGCGCGAGGATGCGCGCATGTTCGGCCGCCAGCTCCGGATCGGCGGCGATGCGCCGCTCGACGGCAAGTGCCGCGGCGGCGTCGAGCTCGCCATCGACAAGGGCATGGATCATCAGCTTCATATCCTGCGGGTCTTCCGGCAATCCGTCCTCACGCGGGCGATTTTCATGCGGGCTCATGGTGGCGCCCTCCAATATCCGTCATCAGCAGGCTGCGCGCCCGCGCCAGTCGCGACATCACCGTGCCTTGCGGCACGCCGAGCATGGCCGCGATCTCGCGATAGCTGAGGCCGTTTATGTCGCGCAGCACCAGCGTTTCGCGAAACGCTTCAGGCAGCCTTGCGATCGCTGCTTCCACGGCTGCCGAATTCGCCTTGGCGATCAGCGCCGCTTCAGGGCTGTCGGCGTTGCTGTCCGGCGGCGGCGACACGTTATC
>NZ_RZSL01000567.1:0-3817 GCF_003997355.1 Mesorhizobium sp. M1E.F.Ca.ET.041.01.1.1
CGCCGAGCGCGTCGGCGAATTGCTGACGCGCTCGGCGCGCCGCCTTCCGCGAGGATAGCCGGCCGCGTCAAGCGCCTCGCCGATGATGCCGCCGATCCGCATGCGCGGATTGAGGCTCGAAAACGGATCCTGGAAAACGATCTGCAGCTTTTGCCGGTAGCCGCGCAGCTCGCGCTGCGACAGCGAAAACAGGTCCACACCATCGAACAGCGCCTTGCCTCCGGTCGGCTCGACCAGCCGCAGCAAGGCGCGGCCGGCGGTGGTCTTGCCGGACCCGGATTCGCCGACGAGGCCGACGGTCGAGCCGGGCTGGATATCGAAGCTGACATCCTCGACGGCATGGACGATGCGGCCGCCTCTGGCCGGGAAATGCTTGGTCAGTCCCTGCACGCTGAGCAGCGGCCGCACCTCTTCTGATATGACGGATGCGGTGCTCATAGCTCGGCGCTCCGGATGCAGCGGGATGCGCCGTGCGGGCCGGCCGGCACCAACGGCGGCGGCGCGGCCCTGCAAGGCCTGATGGCGAAATCGCAACGCGGCTCGAAGGCGCAGCCAGGCGGCAGGTTGGTGATCGGCGGCACGCTGCCCGGGATCGAATGCAGCGCGCGGCGCTGCCCGGCGGCGTCGATGTCACGCGCGGCGTTCGGCGTGCAGGCGAGCAGGCCCCTGGTGTAGGGATGGCTCTGATGCGCGAAGAGATCATTGACCGGCGCCTGCTCGACGACGCGGCCGCCATACATGACGACGACATCATGGGCGATTTCGGCCACGACGCCGAGATTGTGGGTGATGAACAGGATCGACATGCCCATCTCGGCCTGAAGCCGGCGCAACAGATCGAGGATCTGCGCCTGGATGGTGACGTCGAGCGCCGTCGTCGGCTCATCGGCGATCAAGAGCGACGGGCTGCAGGACAGCGCCATGGCGATCATCACCCGCTGCCGCATGCCCCCCGACATCTGGTGCGGGTAATCATCCAGCCGCGATTCCGCATCCGGGATCTCGACATGCTTCAGCATGGCTAAAGCGCGCCTGCGCGCCTCACGGCGATCGACGGGCTCATGCAGCGCGATCATTTCGCCGATCTGGTCGCCGACCGTGAACAGCGGATTGAGGCTGGTCATCGGTTCCTGAAAGATCATCGCGATCTCGCTGCCGCGCAGTTTGCGGAACTGCCGCTGGCTGAAGCCGGCGAGATCGTGGACGCGCTCCTGCCGGTCGCGAAACAGGATGCTGCCGCCGGCGATCGCTCCAGGCCGCGACAAAAGCCCCATGATGGAGAGGCTGGTGACGGACTTGCCGGAGCCGGATTCGCCGACCACCGCGAGCGTCCTGCCCCGCTTGAGATCGAAGGTCACGCCATCGACCGCCTTCGCCGTCACCCGGCGCGTCACGAACCAGGTCTTGAGATCGCGGACCGAAAGGATGACTTCGCTGGCTAAAGGCTCGCTCATGACTTCCACCCGCAATGCGGACAGGCGTGCGAACCGCCCTCGCCTTCCGCCGGCACGTGGCGATGCGCGGCCACGGCCTGGGCGCCCAGGATGGCATGGCGCGGCTCGAACAGCCGATGCAGCGTGCTCAACGCGCCTTGTGAATCGCGCACCGTGAGATCGGCGTCGACGACGTCGAACAGCGTGAACTCCGCTGGCTTGCCTTTCTCCAGCAGCCTTTCGGTCGGCAGGCGGATGGCGCGGCGTGGCGCCGTGGTCGACGCCGCCACCACGTCCTCGAATTTCATGCCGAGCGACAACAGCTTGGACATGGTCGTGGCCATATCCCAGACCGAGCCGTCGAGCGACCGATTGTGGAGATCGGTCGAGATCGTCGCCGGCGGCAGGCCGCGCTCAAGCGCGGCCTTGGCGACATCGAAGGAGAAGGACGCGCCGCCGTGGCCGACGTCGAGCACGATACCGCGCGCCGCCGCCTGCTCGGCAAGCCGGTAGAGGTCGTCGTCCTCGATGATCGAGCCGCCGGCCTTGCCGTTGAAGCAGTGGGTGACGATGTCCCCCTCGCTCAAGAGGCCGAGCACGTCGTCATAGAGCGGCGGCGGCTCGCCAACATGCACCATGATCGGCAGTTTCAGGATGCGGCCGAGCTTCTTGGCGAGCCGCACCGGCGTCAAGTCCCAGGCCCCGGTGATGACATGGCTGGCGCGGACTTTCAGCCCGACGATGACATCGCGGTTGGCCTCGACCGTGGCGATGGTCCGGTCGAAATCGATCGAGCGCATGTCGATCAGCTCGCTGACGCGGTTGCAGGCGACAAGGCCGATCGAGCCGATGTTGAGAAAGGCGTAGACGTTCTCCTTCGCGGGCTCGATGATGAACTCGCGAAAGCCGTGGAAATTCGCCTCGCCGGCGGAGCCAGCGTCGACCATCGTGGTGACGCCGCGCGTCGCGCCGCATTGCCCGGGGCGCAGCGAAATGTCGGTGCCGCCATACCAGACATGGACATGCAGGTCAGTCCAGCCCGGCGACAGGAACGCGCCCTTGGCGTCGACGACCTCGATGCGATCGCCGGCGGCGATTGCCGATGAGGTCTCGGCGATACGGCCCTGCTCGTCGATCATGACATCGATCGGCTGACCGACGCCGTCGCCGAACCCGACAGGTCTGGCGCTCCTGATCAGCAGCGGTCGCTCGGCCTTGGGGAAGCGATTGGCAAACATCAGATATCCTTGGCGAGACGTGGATCGAGAAGGTCGCGCAGCCCGTCGCCGAGGAGCTGCAGCGACAGCACCGTCACGACGATTGCCGCACCGGGAAACATCATCACCCAGGGTGCCTGGTCCATGTATTGGCGGCCGGTGGCGATCATCGTGCCCCAGGTTGGAATGTCGGGCGAAATGCCGACGCCGAGGAAGGACAGGCCGGCCTCCGCCAGGATGGCGTTGGCGAAGATGAAGGTGCCCTGCACCAGGAGCGGCGAGGTGACGTTGCGCAGCACGTGGCGGATCAGGATGATCGGCGTCGGCACGCCAAGCGCCCGCGCCGCCTCCACATAAGGCAGTTCGCGGATGACCAGCGTCGAGGCCCGCACGACCCGGGCGATCCTGGGCGCATAGACCACGCCGAGCGCCACCACGACATTGGTCGCGGTCGCGCCGAGTGCGGCGACCAATGCAATCGCCAGCAGGATATCCGGGAACGCCATCATGGCATCGATCAGCCGCGACACCGGTGTGTCGAGGCGTTTGAAGTAGCCCGCCGTCAGCCCGAGAATCGTGCCGATGATCGATGAGAGGATGACCACGGCGAAGCCGACGCTGAGCGAGGTACGCGCGGCATAGAGCATGCGCGTGAACACGTCGCGGCCGAGATCGTCGGTACCGAACAGATGATCGAGGCTTGGCGGATGCAGCCGGCTGGCGATCGAGAGTTTCGACGGCGCATAGGGCGCGATGACGGGCGCCAGGATTGCGGCGAGCACGATGATGACCAGCACGGTCAGGCCGACGGCCGAGGTCGGTCGGCCTATCAGCCGCGACAGGATGTTGGGTTCGGAATGGAGCGGGACGGAGATCGCGGCCATCAGTAGCGAACCCTTGGGTCGACGACGAGGTAGAGCATGTCGATTGCGAAATTGACCAGCACGTAGAGGCCGGCAATGACCAGCAGCGCGCCCTGGATGACCGGATAGTCGCGCCGCAGCACCGCCGACACGACCAGGCTGCCGACACCCGGCAGGCCGAACACCGTTTCGGTGACCACGGCCCCTGAGATCAGCAGCGCGGCGGTAAGCCCGATGACCGTGATGATCGGGATCAGTGCGTTCTTGAAGGCGTGCTTCAGCACCACGCGCCATTCGCTCATGC
>NZ_RZSL01000568.1:0-3784 GCF_003997355.1 Mesorhizobium sp. M1E.F.Ca.ET.041.01.1.1
GCGTCACGACGCAGAGCCACATCAGCACCAGCGTCAGGTAGTTGACGCCGTTGGTGACGAACAGCGCCAGGCAGAGCACATGGAACAGAACCGGCAGTTCGAATTGGTTGATCAGGTTGTTGGCGACGGTGACGCTTGAGGCCGGCTCGGTCGAGCGGACCTTGTACTGGCTGATCTTGGCCTCGCCGGACTTCACGGCAAGATAGCGCCGCTTCAGCATCACCAGATAAACGATGTAGACCAGGAGCACATGCGCCAGCATCGGCCAAAAGATGGCGGTCTGGTTCATCTCCCCGCCCCCTCCTGACCCGCTCAAAGCCGCCGTTGAGCGGCCAGCGCGAAGACCGCAACGATCAAAACCGGGATCGCCAGAAGCGCGAACTTGGTGACGATGAGCGACGAGGCAAAGGCCAGCGAATCGGGATTGGCCGACTGGAAATCCGACAAAAGCCGCGCCACGGCAAAATTCTGCGCGTAGTCGGCGATCGTATAGGGCAGCACCAACACCAGCGCGGTCAGAGCCTGCAACTGCGCCGGCATGGCTCGGAAATTGCCGAACCGCCGGCCGAAGGCCACGATCAGGCTGACCGAGGTGAGCGACAGCAGCGCCGGAAACAGAAGGTCGAAGGTCAGATAATGCCAGACGATGATGATCTCGCCGCCGCGCCGGCCGAGCGCGGTGAGCCATGCCATGCCTTCATCGGGCGTGAAACCCGCAACGCGCATGTCGAGCGAAGAGAGCCCGCCGCTCAGGCGGCGGAAATAGAAAAACTCCAGCGCCGTCATGGCGATGAAGACCGCGGCGGAAGCGACGGAGAGCGCCGCCGCGTGACGCGACAGGCGCAACACTCCCAACGTCAGACCGCGCCACAGGCCCAGGCGATCCGGCCGTTCGGCGCTCTGATCAAAGTCCGCCCGGATAATTCGGGCTTTCGCGGGTGATCGTGACGTCATGGGCGTGGCTTTCACGAAGTCCTGCGTTTGATATGCGCACAAAGGTGGCGCGTTCGCGGAACTCGGCAAGATCGCGCCCACCGACATAACCCATAGCGGCTTTTAGGCCGCCCGCAAGCTGGTGCAGCACGCCAGCCACAGGTCCTTTGTAGGGAACCTGGCCTTCAATGCCTTCCGGGACGAGTTTCAGGGTGTCGCGGACCTCGGCCTGGAAGTAACGATCGGCCGAGCCGCGCGCCATCGCGCCGACCGAGCCCATGCCGCGATAGGCCTTGAAGGAACGACCCTGATGCAGATAGACCTCGCCCGGGCTCTCGTCGGTACCGGCAAGCAGCGAGCCGATCATGGCGGCGCTTGCGCCGGCGGCGAGCGCCTTGGCGAGATCGCCTGAGTATTTGATGCCGCCGTCGGCAATCACCGTCACGCCAGACTTCTCGGCGGTCTCCGCCGCCGACATGATCGCCGAAAGCTGCGGCACGCCGACGCCGGCGACGATGCGCGTGGTGCAGATCGAGCCGGGGCCGATACCGACCTTGACGGCGTCGGCGCCGGCATCGATCAGCGCCTTGGTGCCTTCGGCGGTGGCGACGTTGCCGGCCAGAATGCGCAGGGAATTGGAGAGCTTCTTCGCCCGCGTCACCGCATCCAGCACGCGCTGTGAATGGCCGTGCGCGGTGTCGATGACCAAAAGGTCGACGCCGGCATCGATCAGGCGCTCGGCGCGCTCGAAGCCGTCGTCGCCGACGCTGGTGGCGGCGGCGGCGCGCAGCCGTCCCTGCGCGTCCTTGGTGGCGTGCGGGTTGAGCTGCGACTTCTCGATGTCCTTGACGGTGATCAGGCCGACGCAATTGCCCTTCCTGTCGACCACCACCAGCTTCTCGATGCGGTGCTTGTGCAGGAGGCGCTTGGCCTCGTCCTGGTCAACATTCTCCTTCACCGTGATCAGGTTCTCACGGGTCATCAGTTCATAGACCTTCTGCGACGGATCGGAGGCGAAGCGCACGTCTCGGTTGGTGAGGATGCCGACCAGCCGGCCCACCGTGTGACCGCCGGTGCCGCCGTTCTCGACCACGGGAATGCCGGAAATGCCGTTGGCGCGCATCAGCGCCAGCGCGTCGGCGAGCGTCGCGTCCGGGCCGATGGTGACCGGATTGACCACCATGCCGGATTCGAATTTCTTCACCTGCCTGACCTGCTCGGCCTGCTCGGCGGGCGAGAAATTGCGATGAATGACGCCAATGCCGCCGGCCTGTGCCATGGCGATCGCAAGCCTCGCCTCGGTGACGGTGTCCATGGCGGCCGACAGGATCGGCACGTTGAGATCGATGTCGCCGGCGATGCGGGTGCGGATGTCGGTCTGGCCGGGCATGACCTCGGAATGGCCAGGCTGCAACAGCACGTCGTCAAAGGTCAGCGCCAACGCGCCGGTGGACGTCTCGATGATTTTTGCCATGGCCAGCCCTTTTTGAATGCGGAAAAGGCGCTGGACCGAAATGGCCAGCGCCGACTCTCATCTTCCCTTTCAGGATTGGCGCTGGCTGGTAACACGTCCTATTGCGGTTGAAAAGCCGGTCGTTGCGAGACGCTTCAGCTTCTATTCCGCACCCAGGAGAGCATCCAGCAAAGCGTGACGTGGCGACGCAAAAGGATTGACCACGGTTACACCACCCCAGGTGAAGCCGTTTTGCAGGTCTTCCGACAGGAGCAGCCGGCAACCCGTTTGCGAAGCAGTGGAAAGAATTGCAGCATCCCAGATACCGAAACGATGGTCCGCAGCAAGATCGACGGCCATCATCATCACTTCCGGCGTCGTTCCAGCAACCGGGAACGCGTCGCGCCAGCTAAGCAGCGCCTCCCGAGCCTCCTGGGGCGACCTTCCGGCCTTATGGACAAGGACATTAAACAGCTCCCCCAGCACCTGGACCGGAACAACGGCAGCCTCTTGTGGGACATTGCCTAGCAGTTCGAGAACGACGTCGCGTTTCTGCGCGTTGTTAACGCCCTCTGCATAGGCGAGGACGTTGGTGTCGATCGCGACCTTCACAGATCGTCCTCATAAAGCTCATCGCGGGTCCAGCTTCCGGCATCGACGATCGGCTGCCGTTGGAGGCGCGACAGCAATGCCGCGCGCGAGCGGGAGGCCACGCCCTCGTGCTTTTCCGCCGGCACGATCCGTGCCACCGGCCGCCCATGGCTGGTCACGACGTAGCTGTGGCCCTCGCGCACCTCACGCAGGATATGAGAAAACCGGCGATTGGCGTCGGCTGCCGAAACGGCTTCGTCCATGGTTGCGCCTGCCATGTAGTTATTTTCACTACAATAGTGATCGAGTCCGCATTTAGCAAGCCATTGCGGGATCACAACCGCTACCAGTGGTTGCGATCGCACAAAAGTGACAGCAATTTAATGCGACATCCGGGCCAATGCGTGATACCGCCCGGGGCGTGCCGGCTTGCCCCCAGCCTGGCATCGAGAATCGCGAAGACAAATCAGGGCGCTCCCTTGAACCGCATCATCCCGCTCATCCTGGCGGTCGCACTTTTCATGGAGAACATGGATTCGACCGTGATCGCGACCTCGCTGCCGGCGATCGCCATCGACATCCATACCAGCCCGATCGCGCTCAAGCTGGCGCTGACGGCCTATCTGGTGTCGCTGGCGATCTTCATTCCGATCAGCGGCTGGATGGCGGACCGGTTCGGAGCCAAGAACGTGTTCCGCGCCGCGATCGCCGTCTTCATCGCCGGTTCGGTCGCCTGCGCCTTTGCCAATTCGCTGCCAGCCTTCGTGGTGTCACGCTTCCTGCAGGGCATGGGCGGCGCCATGATGA
>NZ_RZSL01000569.1:0-3773 GCF_003997355.1 Mesorhizobium sp. M1E.F.Ca.ET.041.01.1.1
GAGCCCCACGATATCGGCGAAACCGCAATGGCCGAGCCGCTGGGGAGGCCTGCGTCGATTTCTGCGACACCCGTCGCGGCGCTGCCTTCTTCCTCCCGCGTCGTCGTACGCGTTGGAGCCGAACTCGCGCCCTCTATTCCGGAGCCGGATTTTGCAACGCTCGCCGACGGCGTGCGCCGCGAACTCTTCGGCGATCTCGGCATCGACGTTCCGCCGATCGGCCTTCAGGTCGACGCGAAGATTCCACCGCGAATGATCCGCATCGATCTGGAAGGAGCACCTATTCTGGACGCGGAGATTCCTGCCGACCGCGTTCTTGTCGAAGCGGATTTGATGCATCTCGATCTGCTCGATGTGACTTACGAAAAGGGCCTTCCGATCGCTGGCCTGCGCAAGGTCATCTGGGTTGACGCTCACCACGTCTCGGCACTGAAGGAAGCCGGCCTCAGCTTCTCCACACCGGCGCAGACCGCGGCCAGGTGGACCGCAAATGCACTGCGCCTCTATGCCGGCCATTTCGTCGGGATCCAGGAAACCCGAAGGCTTCTGTCGGACATGGAGCCGGACTACGCGGATCTGGTCAGGCAGGCGCAGGAGATCGTTCCGCTGCCGAAGATCGCGGAAGTGCTTCGGCGCCTCGTCGATGAAAACGTGCCGATCCGCAATTTGCGGCTGATCCTCGAAGCGCTGATCGAATGGGGTCAGCGCGAACAGGACGTCGTTCTGCTTACGGAACATGTCCGCACGTCCCTGAAGCGCCAGATCAGCTTCCGCGCCGCGGGCCGCGACAACATCATCGCGGCTTACGTTCTGCAGCGCTCGGCCGAGGATATCCTCAGAAGCGCGGTGCAAAACACCTCGACCGGCACGTTCCTGAACCTCTCGGACGACGGCGCCCAGTCCTTGGTCACCGAAATCGAGCGAGCCCTGTCGCAGAGCGACACCGGTGTCTCGCCGGTGGTGCTCGCCGCAATGGATGTGCGCCGTCATATGCGAAGCCTGCTCGCGCACAATGCCGTCGAGCTCCCTGTTCTGTCCTTCCAGGAACTCGCCCAGGAATTCAACGTCCAGCCATTGGCCACGATAGCCGGGCGCTCCGACAAGGGCCGTACGCGCAATGTCTCCCAGTCGCTTCCGCCGGCTCAGGCGAATGCCGGACAAGAGGCGACCTCCTGACGCCGAGGGGGCGGAAGCAGGCGTCGGGGAAATCCACATGCTCAGGAGAGGAACGGCATGACAATCCACGATACCGCAGCAGGCGTTCGGTCCGCCGCTTTCGCCAGGCGGATGGACGCGCGCCGGCTCGCTGTCGCGGCGGCCTGCTTTCTGCTGGCGTTTTTGTTCATGCTTGCCGACGCCTCGGCGCAGAACGCATCGCCACTGCCGAGCAAGCCGACACTCGACCTGCCTGTCGGACAGGGACGCTTGTTGCGGTTCAACGAACCGGTCGAATCCGTGCTGATTGCGGACACCACGATCGCGGACCTTCAGATCGTGTCACCGAGCCTGGTCTATGTTTTCGGCCTCAAGCCCGGCCTGACCAATCTCATTGCGGTCAAAGCCGATGAGCAGATCGAGGCAACGGCTCAATTCCGCGTCACGCCCGATGTCACGCCCGCCAACGAGGCCAAGCACGCGATGCAGCCGAACTCGGCGACCAACCTCCACATTTTCGGGACCCGCATCGTCACCACGGGCGAAGCGCGAGGCATCGACGAGGCGAGGGACCTGGACAATGTCGCGCGCACGTTCTCGCCGCCGGAGCAGCCGCCTCTGAACAACATGACCGTGCAGGGTTCTCAGCAGGTCAATATCCGGGTTCGCTTCGCCGAGGTCTCGCGCACGGAGTTGCAGTCCTACGGCGTCGACTGGTCCGTCGGATACAAAAGCGGCGGCTTCGAATTCAACATGTTCCAGGACAATGGCGTGCCTTCCGGCGACGGGAATTTCGGTCTGCACATGGACCAGGCGCACGGCATCAATTTCGACGTCCTCATCGAAGCGCTGCAGCGCAACGGCGTCGTCAAGATACTGGCCGAACCGAACCTAACTGCCGTGACCGGCCAGACCGCGAACTTTCTCGCCGGCGGCGAAATTCCGGTGCCGATCGCGCAGGGAACTGATGTCACAACCATTCAATACAAGCCTTTCGGCGTGTCCCTCGGCTTCACCCCGACGCTGATCGGCCGCAATCGCATCGCGCTCCATGTCCAGCCGGAGGTCAGCTCCTTGTCGGATGCCGGCGCCGTAAGCGCCAACGGCTTTGCCATGCCGAGTTTCGTGGTGCGGCGAGCGGACACGACGGTCGAGGTGGCAAGCGGCCAGACCTTTGCGATCGCGGGACTTTTCCAGCAACGGACCTCGCGCAATCTGGAGAAGTTTCCGGTTCTCGGCGATGTGCCGGTGCTTGGCCCGCTCTTCCAGTCACAGCGCTTCCAGCGCGAAGAGACGGAACTGGTCATCCTGATCACGCCCTATCTGGTCGCGCCGGTGCGCGACAGCCTCGCCACGCCGCTCGATCGTCCGGCGGCCAAGCGCCACAGCCGCAAGCGGGTCAATGACGCGTCGGCGATGGGCCTGATCGTCAAATAGGGGGGAACAACCATGACATCGCCCATTGCTCTCTGCTCCATTGTCCCGGTGCTGCTTCTGTCGGGTTGCATGAACGGTCCGCGAGAGCCGCAGGACTACTCTCCGGGCTACAGCTACGTTTCGACCGACACCGGCGGTTCCGAAAAAGGCGTCGGCGGCTCCGTCCTCGCTCCCGACGCGTGTCTGGCCGAACCGGCCGATGACGATGGCACGCCCGCCGCGACCAGGCTGACGATCGTCTCGGGCGTCGGCTCCCAGCTGCCGGCCGGCTGCGCCAACGCCTACAACCTCCAACGCATGGCCGAAAGTCAGCGGGACCTGGTCGAGGGCCGGCAGTTGGGGAAAGCGGCCGCGGCGCCGAGCGCAAGGGCCGCGCGGCGCTACCTCGATGGCGAAGAAGCTCCGACCGGCGGAGCCAACAGCGCGCCGCCGACGACGCCGCAGACAACACTTCCCGTCGAGTAACGGGCAGATGCGGCTTTGCCCGCCCTGCCCTGCTCCCGCCATCTGTCTTGGCAACGAGCTCGACGGAAAACCCCTTCGGACGTCCTACCCGTTAGCCGAGGATAGAGCCGAGCGCTTTGGCCCTGGCCTGAGTGCTGCCCTTCGAGCGGATGGCCTTGGCGCGAGCGAGCAAGGTGCTTACCTCCTTGGTCGTCAGGCCGATCGGCGGCGAAGCCTTGACCTGGTCCTCTTCACCAAGAAGCCCGTATACCACCACGATATTGCGCTTGTGGTGCAACTGCGCATTGGGTGCGGCGGAGACCTTCTGAGCCAGCGGATGCGCGGCGGCGGAATTGCCCTCGAGTGCGGCCGCCAGCGCCATGTTGGTCTCGATATCGAGGTCGCCCGGCGCAAGTTTCAACGCCTGTGCGAACGTCGTTTGCGCCTCGGCCGTCTGGCCCGCGAATGTCTGCGCCACGCCCAGCCGGTTGTAGGCGGTGCTGGTGTTGACCAGCGGCGCGGCCTGCGCGAGGGCGCGCATGCCGGCATCGACATCGCCCGTCTCGATCATCGCCGAGCCGAGGCCGAGCATCGCCTGGCCGTCATTGGGAGCCTTGGCGAGCGCAGCCTGATAGGCCTTGGCGGCCTGGTCCGGATAACCGGCGCGCATGTAGGCCTCGCCCGCCTTGACCAGGGCGATCGGTTTGGCGTCCGGCATCGCCGCCGCACGCTGGTAG
>NZ_RZSL01000056.1:0-19203 GCF_003997355.1 Mesorhizobium sp. M1E.F.Ca.ET.041.01.1.1
CCCCCATTTCATGGGGGAGAGGAAACGCTAACCGCTGATGTCGCAGCCTTGAAAAGCTTGGGTTCCTCGCCCCCACAACGTGGGGGAGAGGTGGCTCGGCGAAGCCGAGACGGAGAGGGGGAGCGCCCTATGCGATTGTCCTGCCCTCAAAGGGGGGTCGCAGGCTGGGCCTCAGTTCCCCGGCCTTGGCCTTGGCAACGGGATGCCGATCTTTGGCGTTGGCGCGAAAGCGCTTGCCGCCGAGGGGATCGAGGCGTTGTCGCTGGAAATCGTCTGCGCCGGCTCGGTCGGTTCCGGCTTGGCGGCCGCTACCGCTGTCGCGCCGCCGCCTTGATAGGTGACAGCCTCCAGCGAAGGCGCGTCGGGCGCGGCGAGCACAGCCCGGCATTCTCTGGGCAGGTTGGCCATCGTCATCAGGTCGCGGGCCTTCGGCGCATCCGGGTTCTTGTTCGGCCGCCAGGGCTCCTCGGTGAACCACCAGGCAAGCGGCTTGCCGCAGCCGTCGTCGTCGGGGGTCGCATCCTGCGCCTTGCAGCCGGGTGAGCCCGGCTGGCAGCCTATGCGCATATGGAAATGATAGTCGTGGCCCCAGAACGGCCGGATCTTGCGCAGCCACGAACGGTCGCCGGTGACGGTGTCGCAGAGCTTCTTCTTGATGCCCGGATTGACCAGGATGCGCTCGACTTCCGCGTAGCTCGCCGCGCGCTTCAGAAGCCGCGTGTGCGCAGGCGTCCACAGCGCGTCCTTCACCAGATGCGTTTTCTCATTGACCATCAGCGTCGCGCTCATGGTCTCGCGCTGCGCAATCGTCAGCGGACGGCTCGGCATCGGGGTCAGCCAGATGTCGGCGTCGAGGCCGATCTGGTGCGAGGCATGGCCGGTCATCATCGGCCCGCCGCGCGGCTGCGAAATGTCGCCGATCAGCAAGCCGGGCCAGCCATCCGCATAGGCATCACGCGCGAGCTTCTCGATCAGCGCAATCATCGACGGATGGCCCCAGCGGCGGTTGCGCGAGGGGCGCATCACTTCCCAGCTCGGCCCGTCCATCGGCAAGGCGACGCCGCCGGTGAAGCAGCCCTTGGAGTAGAAGCCGAAGGATTGCGCCGGCGCCACCGCCGGCAGCTTTTCGGCGCCGAACAGATCCTTGGCGTGGGGTTCGGCCGAGATCGCGGCCGCCGCCAGCGCGGCCAAACTCACCAGCGCAAGCGCGGCGGTCAGGAACGGCTTCCTGTCAGGCAGCGATCGCAACGTCATCAGGTCGGGTCCCCTCTCCAGTGGCGCGACGCAATCCTCGGCGACATGCTTCAGGCGCGAATCATATCATGCCATGCGCTTCGCTTCGATCACGAGCGTTTCATCGGGCTGCGCGGTTCCCCGTCCCGCCAGTTGCCGTCGGCCCACATCCGCTCCAGCGCCGCCCGATAGTTCGGGAAGCGGAAGCGATAGCCGGCCGCCTTGATCGCGTTGTTGGCGACGCGCTTGTTCTCGCCATAGAAAGAACGCGCCATGGGCGAAAGTTGGGCGGTCTCGAACGGAATTTCCGGCGGCGCCTCCACGCCCATCAATCGGGCGGCATAGGCGACGACGTCCTGCGGCGGCGCCGGCTCGTCGTCGGTGACGTTGAAAATGCCGCCGAGATTCTTTTCAGCCAGATGCCAAAGCGCGCCGGCGATGTCGTCGCAATGGATGCGGTTGAACACCTGATCCTTCTTGACCAGCCGCCTTGCGGTGCCGTCCTCGAGATTGGCCAGCGCGTTGCGGCCCGGGCCATAGATGCCGGACAGCCGCAGGATCGCCACCGGTTTTTCGATTTCCCGGCCAAGAGCCAGCCATTCCCGTTCGGCGGCCACCCGCATCACCGAGCGGTTTGAAACGGGCCTGCATTCGGCCGTTTCGTCCACCCAGGCGCCGCCATGGTCGCCATAGACGCCGACGGTCGAAAGATAGCCGATCCATTCCAATGCCGGCATGCTCGCCCGGATCGTCTCGCCGGCGGCGTTGAGCGCCGGATCTCCCACTTCGTCCGGCGCGACCGAGACAATGAGATGCGTGGTTTGCCGAAGCGCATCGCCGATCTCCCGCGTCAGCGAACCGCCGAAGCGCAACGGCTCGATCCCTGCCTGCCGCAGCGCCTCGAATTTTTCCGGCGAGCGCGTCGTCCCAAGGATCGGCGCGCCGTTTTCGTTGGCCCGGGCAAAAGCCTTGCCGGAATAGCCGGCGCCGAAGATGAAGAAGCGTTTTCCGCCCATCGATGAACCCCCTTCAATGATCCTTTGCGGGATCCGGCAGCGCCGAAAGCCATTCGTCGCGCACCGTCGCCTCGTTTTCCGTCTGCAAGGCCGATGCGGCGAGCTCGGCAAAATCGCGCGATGGCATCAGTCGCGACAGAGCCCATACCGCCGCACCCCGCACCAGCGGCGAGCCGTCGTCGAGCAGGTCGCGTACGATCGGCGTCAGCGAAGCATCACCCGAATTGCCGGCGGCGATCAGCACGTTGCGGACAAAACGGTCGCGGCCGATGCGCTTGATCGGCGAACCGGAGAAAAAGGAGCGGAACGCCGCATCGTCGAGAAGCAGGAGCTCCGACAGTGGCGGCTCGCGCAGGTCGGCGCGGGCGGCAAGCTTGGCCTCGGAAGCGACACTGGCGAATTTGTTCCAGGGGCAGGCGGCGAGGCAGTCGTCGCAGCCATAGATGCGGTTGCCGATCTTCTCGCGGAATTCGAGTGGGATCGGCCCCTTGTTCTCGATGGTGAGGTAGGAGATGCAGCGCCGCGCGTCGAGCCGGTAGGGCGCCGGAAAAGCATCGGTCGGGCAGACGTCGAGGCAGGCGCGGCAGGAGCCGCAATGGTCGATTTCCGCTTTGTTCGGTTCAAGCTCGGCCGTCGTGAAAATGGTGCCGAGGAACAGCCACGAGCCATGCGCGCGGCTCACCAGATTGGTGTGCTTGCCCTGCCAGCCGAGGCCGGCGGCTTCCGCCAGCGGCTTTTCCATGACCGGGGCCGTGTCGACGAAGACTTTGACGTCGCCGCCGGCACGCGCGACGATCTTGCCGGCGATCTCCTTCAGCCGGCCCTTCATCACGTCGTGATAGTCGCGGTTTTGCGCGTAGACCGAGATGGCGCCGCGGTCGCGTTTTGCGAGGATGTCGCGTGGATCCCGGTCCGGCCCGTAGTTCATGGCGAGCACGACGATCGAACGCACGTCCGGCCACAATGTCGAGGGCTCGGCCCGGCGCTCGATCGTCTCGGCGATCCACTCCATCGAGCCATGGAAACCGTCGGCGACGAATTCCGCCAGGCGCGCGGGCGCCTCCGGGATCGCATCCGGCGTGGTGACGGCGACGGCATCGAAGCCGGCGCGGCGCGCCTCCGCGTCGATCAGCGCGCGCAGTCTGTCAGAAGTCGAGGTCCGCATAATGCGATACCGGCGACAGGCCGCGCACCCGGTCGGTGAGCAGCGGCCGGAACGACGGCCTTGATTTCACCCGCGTATACCATTCGCGCGCGGCGGCATGCTCGCGCCAGTCGATCTCGCCGAGATAGTCGAGCACCGAAAGCGTCGCCGCCGCCGCGAGGTCGGCATAGGTCACCTTGTTGCCGGCGAGCCAATGGCGCGTTCCGGCGAGCCAGTTGGTGTATTTCATGTGCTGGCGGATGTTGGCGCGCGCGGCGCGGATCGCCGCCGAATCGGGCGAGCCGCCGCCCGCCGTTTCCGGCATGACCGGCTTCAGCACGCGTTCGCGCACCAGATGGCGGGTGACCTCGCTTTCGGCCTTCGCGAGATACCAGTCGGTCAGCCGGCGGATTTCGGCGCGCTGCATCGGATCTTCGGCAAACAGCCGCTTGTCGCGCTTGAGCACCCCGCGCGTCTCGTCGAGATATTCGGCGATCACCATGGCGCCGACGATCGGCACGTCGCCTTCGGCAAGCAGGATCGGCAGCGTGCCGGCCGGGTTCAGCGCCAGGAACTCCTTGCGCCGCGTCCAGGGCTTCTCCTCGATCAGCGCCAGCTCCTCGCCATACTCGCCGAAAGCGAGGCGCACGAAGCGGCAGGTGGCGAACATCGGATGGTGGAAAAGCGTCAGCATGGTTCCGCGATGATAGGGCGCACTGGCGAATCGCCCCCTGCGCCGGTAAGTCTTGGCGGCCCGTCATGCGGCCGTCACGGTGTTGCGACCTATAGGGGGACTTCCGCGCCGTGACAAGCAAGCCGTTGTCTTCAGCCATCCCCGAAATCCTGAGGTTGCCATGGAAAGCCAGACCATCGTCGAAGCGCTGCTGCTTGGGCTGCTGGAGGGCCTGACCGAGTTCATCCCGGTGTCCTCGACCGGCCACATCCTGCTCGCCGGCCATTTCCTCGGCTTCCACTCCACCGGCAAGGCCTTCGAGATCCTGATCCAGCTCGGCGCGATCCTGGCGATCCTGAGCGTCTATTTCCACCGCCTCTGGAAGATGCTGCTCGACCTGCCGCATGACCGCCTGACCCGGCATTTCGTCATCGGCATCCTGATCGCCTTCCTGCCGGCGGCGGTCATCGGCGCGCTGGCGCATGATTTCATCAAGACCTTCCTGTTCGAATCGCCGCGGCTGATCTGCATCATGCTGATCATCGGCGGCGTGGTGCTGCTTGCCGTCGACCGCATGAACCTCAAGCCGGTCTATCGCGACGTCGAGCGCTTCCCGACCAGGCTCTATCTGCAGATCGGCCTCTTCCAGTGCCTGTCGCTGATCCCCGGCACCTCGCGCTCCGGCTCGACCATCGTCGGCGCGCTGCTTCTCGGCGTGGAGAAACGCGCTGCGGCGGAGTTTTCCTTCTTCCTCGCCATGCCGACCATGGTCGGCGCCTTCGCCTATGATCTGTTCAAGAACCGCAACGTGCTGACCTCGGCCGACCTGCCGATCATCGCCGTCGGCTTCGTCGCGGCCTTCGTCGCCGCCCTGATCGTCGTGCGCTTCCTGCTCGATTTCGTCTCGCGCAAGGGCTACTCGCTGTTCGGCTGGTGGCGGCTTGTGGTCGGCGCGGTCGGGCTGGTGGCGCTGATGGTATGGGGATGAGCCTACCCTCCCCCTTGTGGGGAGGGTCGATCCGCGAGGCGGATCGGGGTGGGCGGCGCCGTACCCCCACCCCGGTTCGCCACCGACGCTTCGCGTCGCTTGCTCACCGACCCTCCCCACAAGGGGGAGGGTAAAGCCCGTCAATTCCTCCCATAAAAAGCATTCTCCACATGCACCGGCCAGCGCCAGGGCAGCACGGCCACCATGTCGAAGCGAACCGACAGCCGGCCATAATCTGGCTGGCGCGACAGCCACAGGTCGGCGGCGCCCTCGATGCGTCGTTCCGACGCGCGAGCGATCGCTTCCATCGCCTCCATCAACGTTCGGCGCGCCTTGACCTCGACGAACAGCACGAGGTCGCCGCGCCGGGCGATCAGGTCGATCTCGCCGAGCTTGGTGCGATGGCGGCGGGCAAGAATCCGGTAGCCTTTCAGCATCAGCGCCAGCGCCGCCAGCCATTCGCCGCGATGGCCGCGCCGATAGGCTTTTCGCCGATGGCCGACGCTGCGCTCAGCCACCGTTGTCTTCTCTTTGTTTGACCATGATCTTTTCCGAAAACCGGTCCCCACTTTTCGGGATCATGGTCTGTCCCTGAGTTCCAGCAGCCGCCGGTAGAGCGCCTGCTTCTGACCGCCGGTCATCTTCGCCGCTTCGGCCGCCGCCTTGGATGCCGGCATTTCGGTGGCCAAAGACAACAGCAGCCGGTCGATGTCGGCCGGCTGGTCCGCCGAGGCTTCCGCCGGGCCGACGCAGACGACGATTTCGCCCTTCGGCGTGTCGGCCGCCGCATAGTGATCGGCAAGCTCGGCAAGCGTGCCTGTCCGCGTTTCTTCGAATGTCTTGGTGAGCTCGCGGCCGATCGCGGCCTTGCGCGCGCCGCCAAGCGCCTCGACCATCGCGGCAAGCGTTTCGGCCAGCCGGCGCGGCGATTCGAAGAAGATCAGCGTCGCCGGTACCTGCCTGAAGCTTTCGAGCTTCGTCAGCCGCTGACCGGCTTTCGCAGGCAGGAAACCGGCGAACAGGAAGGCATCGGACGGCAGGCCGGACGCGGTCAGCGCGGCAAGTGCCGCCGAAGGCCCCGGCACCGGCACGACGCGGATGCCGCGCTCCAGCGCTTCGCCGACCAGCCGGTAGCCCGGATCGGAGACCAAAGGCGTCCCGGCGTCCGAGATCAGCGCCACGCTCTGCCCGGCCGCCAAGGCCTCGATCAGCTTCGGCCCGGCCTCTTGGGCATTGTGCTCGTGATAGGCCGTGGTGCGGCGCCGAATGCCATAGCGTTCGAGCAGCACGCGCGAGACGCGCGTGTCCTCGCAGGCGACGATATCGGCCGCGGCCAGCGTCTCCAGCGCGCGCAGCGTGATGTCGGCCAGATTGCCGATCGGCGTCGCCACCAGATAGAGCGCCGGCGCGAGCGGCCGCGCCGCGATCTCGGCCTGCCCGATCATGTAGCTGCGTTTGTCGCCGGTCACCGGATACCTCTCTCTCCCCACCTTGTTTGGCATGGCTCACGGCCGGTTGCAAAACGTGAAGTCGGGGTAAGGAAATCGCCATGCCTTCGCCACAGTGAGGAACGAAACCGGCACCGGTCGATTTAATCCCTGATTCCCCGGAGGAGGCAGGACCGGACGATGCCCAATCGCTTCGATATTTTCATCAGCCGACTTGAAAGCAAAACCGCCCGCGAGGGCACTCCCCCACATCCGATCGCCGCCCAGCAAGGGGCTCGCCGCGACAAGGCCGAAGAGAAGCCCGCCCGCAGCGGCGAAGCGCATGGCGAAAAGACCCGCGGCAAGCACCGCCAGAAGCACGACGCTTAAGATAACCAGCAACCTTCGCGATCTCGCGCCTCGTCATTCCAGGGCGAAGCAAGGAGCGAAGCGACGCGCGCAGACCCTGGAATCCATGCCGTTACATCGAAGCGCCACCAACGGTGCAGAATTCTGCTCCGCCGCGCCCTTCGCATAGGTCACGGCATGGATTCTCGGGTCAAGCCCGAGAATGACGAAGGCGCGAGATCACCGCGCCAGATCCGCCACCACGGCATCGAGCACGATCATGCCGGCGGTCGTGGCGCGGAGCCGGGCATTGCCGACCGGCGCCACCAGCCCCTCCTCCTGCAGCACCGAAAGCCTCGCGGTCGAAAGGCCGCGCCCGGCAAGCGTCTCGTAGCGCGCGAGGTCGATGCCTTCGGCAAGCCTCAGCCCCATCAGCAGGAACTCGTCGGCCTCTTCCGAGCGCGTCAGCACCTCGCCGCCGGTCACGCCATGGCCCCTGGCCTCGACCAGATTGGCCCAGGTTTCCGGCATCTTTTCCGCGATGGTCACGGTGCGGCGGCCGTTCTCGACGAAGCGGCCATGCGCCCCTGGTCCGACGCCGACATATTCGCCGTAGCGCCAGTAGGTCAGGTTGTGCCGGCTTTCCGCGCCCGGCCGCGCGTGGTTGGAGATCTCGTAGGCCGGCAGCCCATGCGCCGCCGTGACTTCCTGCGTCAGCGCGTAAAGGTCGGCGGCATGATCGTTGTCGGGAAGGATGAACTTCCGCGCCGCATGCAGCGCATGGAATGGCGTGCCTTCCTCGATGGTGAGCTGGTAGAGCGAGAGGTGGTCGGCGGCGTGGCCGATCGCTTCTTCGAGTTCCGCCCGCCAGGCCTCCGGCGTCTGGCCCGGCCGCGCATAGATGAGATCAAAGGAGAGGCGGGGGGATATGTCCCGCGCGAGCCCGATGGCGTGAAGCGCCTCCTCGACATTGTGCAGCCGTCCGAGGAAGCGCAGGTCCTTGTCGTTCAGCGCCTGCACGCCGAGCGAGACGCGGTTGACACCCGCCGCGCGATAGCCGCGGAAGCGCTCGGCCTCGACCGAGGACGGGTTCGCCTCCAGCGTCACCTCGATGCCGGCCGGCACGGTCCAGTTCTTCGCCACGGCCTCCAGCACCGCCGCCACGGTCTCCGGCTTCATCAGCGACGGCGTGCCGCCGCCGAGGAAGATGCTGGTCACCTCGCGCGGCCCGGTGCGGGCGCGCATCGTTGCGAGCTCAGTCGCGAAGGCGCGTGCAAACCGCTCCTGGTCGACCGGCTGGTGGCGCACATGGCTGTTGAAGTCGCAGTAAGGGCATTTGGCCGCGCAGAACGGCCAATGGATGTAGACGCCGAAGCCGGGGCTGCGGTCGAGCGGCATGGTTTGGCCGATCCCGATCATTCCGAGCCGAGCCTGGCCAGATCCAAGCGCGCCAAATCCAAGCGGGCTTGGGCAAACTTCTGGAAGGCGCGGGCGCGGTGCGACAGCGCCGTCGCCTGGCCGGGCTTCCAGCCGTGTTTTTGCTCCGCGCTCATCTCGCCGAAAGTCTTGTCGAAGCCGTTGGGCAGGAACACCGGGTCATAGCCGAAGCCGAGCGTGCCGCGCGGCGGCCAGACCAGCGTGCCCTCCGCCTCGCCCCGGTAATACTCGGCTTCGCCGTCCGGAAAGGCGAGGCAGATGACGGCGACGAAGCGGCCGGTGCGCTGCGCCGGCTCGGTCGCGCCGACTTCCTGCAGCGCCACTTCGGTACGCTGCATGGCCATGCCGAAATCGCGTGTGCCATCCGGCGTCTCGGCCCAGTTGGCGGTGTAGACTCCCGGCGCGCCGTCGAGCGCGTCGACGCAAAGCCCGGAATCGTCGGACAGCGCCGGCAGGCCGGTGGCCTTGGCCGCGGCATATGCCTTGATATAGGCATTCTCCTCGAAGGTCGTGCCGGTCTCGTCGGGTTCCGGCAGGCCATACTCCTTGGCCGATTTCGCCTCGAAGCCGAACGGCGCCATCAGATCGGCGAATTCGCGCAGCTTGCCGGCGTTATGGCTGGCGACGACGATCTTCTGTCCGTTGAGAGAATGCATCACAGGCCCCAGATCCTTGGCTCGGCGAACTCGATCGAATTACCCGAAGGGTCGCGGATGTAGATCGAATGTCCGCCCTGCGGCCATTCGAAATCGCTTTCGATGGCGATGTTCTTCGCCGCCAGATGCCTGCGCCACTCGACGATCTCACCGGCCGTCGCCGTGAAGCAGAGATGGCCCTCTCCGGCCGTGCCATGCGGCGGCACCCTCAGCCTGGCGTCAGGCGCCGGCGGGATCTTGGTCGCCTCGGCGTTGAAAAGCAGCAACACGCCGTCGCCGCAGCGGAAGAAGACGTGGCGGCCCTCGACCTTGCCCAGCGGCTCCAGGCCGATGATGTCGCGGTAGAAGACTTCCGCGGCATTGAGATCGGAGACGTAGAGCGCGGATTCCAGGATTGCCGAGGGAGTCACGAGGCGCCCCCCTCTGCCCTGCCGGGCATCTCCCCCTCAAGGGGGGAGATCGGCAGCTTCATTGTCGCCGCACACCTTGCAACGTCAGAGATTGGCGAAACCCGAAGTGCCGCCCGATCTCCCCCCTTGCGGGGGAGATGGCCGGCAGGCCAGAGGGGGGTGCGAAGGATCGCCAACCTCATCAATAACCCTAAGCCACCGCCATCTGCTGCAGGCTCACCAGCCGCGAAATGCCTTTCTTGGCCAGCGCCATCAGCGCGGCAAACTGCTCTTCGGAGAAGGGCTCGCCCTCCGCCGTGCCCTGGATCTCGACGATGCCGCCCTTGCCGGTCATGACGAAATTGGCGTCGGTGCCGGCCGAGGAATCTTCGAGATAGTCGAGGTCGATGACCGGCTGGCCGTCGTGGATGCCGCAGGAAATCGCGGCGACATGGTCTCTCAGCACCTTGGAGACGCTGACCATCTGGCGGGCTTCCATCCAGCGCAGGCAGTCGTAGAGCGCCACCCAGCCGCCGGTGATCGAGGCCGTGCGGGTGCCGCCATCGGCCTGGATGACGTCGCAGTCGACGGTGATCTGCTGTTCGCCCAGCGCCTGCAGGTCGACCACGGCGCGCAGCGAGCGGCCGATCAGCCGCTGGATCTCCAGCGTGCGGCCGCCCTGCTTGCCCGTCGACGCCTCGCGCCGCATGCGCTCGCCGGTAGAGCGCGGCAGCATGCCGTATTCGGCCGTCACCCAGCCCTTGCCGGAATTGCGCATCCAGGCCGGCACCTTCTCCTCCAGGCTCGCCGTGCACAAGACATGCGTGTCGCCGAACTTCACCAGGCACGAGCCTTCGGCATGCTTGGACACGCCGCGCTCGAAGGAGATGGCGCGCATTTCGTCGGCTTGGCGTTTGGAGGGGCGCATCGAGGCTCTTTCTGTTCTTTTCCCGGATTCGTCGGCGGCTTGTAGACGCATGCGGCGCATGGCGCAAAGAAAAATGGGCCGTTGCACCCGCAGCCGCTAAGTCTATATCTTTCGGTTGGAGGTTTTTCGCCGGAATGAACAAGGCAGTGGATCCCGCTTCGCAGCCGCCCGTGCTTCAGTCACTCGACATGCGCTCGCGCGACATCTTCAGGCGGATCGTCGATTCCTATCTGCGCGACGGCGAGCCGGTCGGCTCGCGCAGCCTGTCGCGCATCCTGCCCTCGTCGCTGTCGCCGGCCACCATCCGCAACGTGATGAGCGACCTCGAGCATCTTGGCCTCATCTATGCGCCGCACATCTCGGCCGGCCGTCTGCCGACCCAGACCGGTCTGCGCTTCTTCGTCGACGCCTTCATGGAGCTCGGTGATCTGTCCGACGAGGAGCGCCGCGCCATCGAGGCGCAGGTTCGCGCATCTGGCTCAGGCGCGACGCTGGAGCATATGCTGACCGAGGCCAGCCAGATGCTGTCCGGCATGTCGCGCGGCGCCGGCCTGGTGCTCGCCGCCAAGAACGAGGTGGCGCTGAAGCATATCGAGTTCATCCAGCTCGAACCCACGAAGGCGCTCGCCGTCCTGGTGTCGCAGAACGGCGACGTCGAGAACCGGGTCGTCGACCTGCCGGCCGGCATCACCATCTCGCAGCTGCACGAGGCCTCCAACTTCCTCAACGCCCATATACGCGGCCGCACGCTGGCCGAGGCTCGCATCGAGGTCGCCCGCATCAAGGATGAGACCAGGGCGGCTCTCGACACGCTGTCGCAGGACCTTGTCGAGAAGGGCCTTGCGGTGTGGGCCGGCGCGGAAAGCGGCCTGCCGGCGCGTCTCATCGTGCGCGGCCGCGCCAACCTCCTGGAGAACGTCACCGCCCAGGCCGACCTCGAACTGCTGCGCCATCTGTTCGAGGATCTGGAGACGCAGGACGGGCTGCTGCAGCTTCTCGACCTTGCCGAGGAAGGCCCTGGCGTGCGCATCTTCATCGGCTCGGAGAACAAGCTGTTTTCGCTGTCCGGCTCGTCGCTCGTGGTCGCGCCCTATCGCGACAAGGACGCGCGCGTCGTCGGCGCGCTTGGCGTCATCGGCCCGACCCGGCTCAACTATGCCCGCATCGTGCCGATGGTCGATTATACGGCCCAATTGGTTTCGCGGATGCTGAGGTAGAAGCCCGCAAGCAGGGATCGCCGCAAGGAGGGTGGAAATGGCGCTGGAATCGTTCAAGGCCCAGATCAGCCTGTTGCTCGAGCAGATGGTGAACCAGCCCGAGGACGAGCACGAAGTGCAGGAGCAGCTGCGCGAGAAGCTCAGGGAGATGCGCGCCATGGGCCTGCCGCTGCCGGCCGACCTGGTCGCGCTGGAAAAGCGGCTCGACGACGATCTGGATGTCGAGGAAAGCTGATCTGCCGGCAATTCCCGTCAAATCCGCGTGCCCGCGCTTCTATTTCGGGACGCCTGCCCGATATCTGCTGTCTGTTGCGCTTGATCAAATGACGGAGAACGGCATGATACGGATCGCCGGTCTTGCAGGCATGGCCCTGCTTCTGGCTTCTGGCGCCTTCGCGCAGCAGGCCGACCAGCCCTTGCTGACGGGCCGGAAGGCCTTCGGCGACTGGAAGGCCGACCGTCCAGGGGTGCGGCGTCTCATCAAGCCGGACGATCTCCAGCAGCCAAATGTCGCCGAATCCGCGTCGAACGGCGGCGGTCTCACCGATCGCCCGGAGGATGCGAAGCCGATCCTCCCGCCCGGCTTTTCGGCCGAGCTGGTCGCGTCCGGCATCGACAGCCCGCGTGTCGTGCGCGTGGCGCCGAACGGCGATCTCTTCGTCGCCGACAGCAGGGCGAACCAGATCCGCGTCTACCGACTTGCCGAGGGCAGCGCGAAACCCGCCGAGAAAGCGGTCTTCGCCAAGGGGCTGACGCGGCCCTATGGCATCGCCTTCTATCCGCCGGGCGACAAGCCGCAATGGGTCTATGTCGCCAACAGCAATAGCGTCGTGCGCTTTGCCTATCGCGATGGCGATCTCGAAGCCTCAAGCAAGCCGGAAACCGTCGTCACCAAGATCCCGGCCAGTCATCACTGGACGAGGGACATTACCTTCTCACCCGACGGCAAGACGCTCTATCTGTCGGTCGGCTCGGGTTCCAACATCGCCGAGGACATGAGCGCCAGCCCGAAAGGCGGTGTCGAGGAATGGGCGAGGTCTCAGCCGCTCGGCGCCACCTGGGGCG
Organism: Mesorhizobium sp. M1E.F.Ca.ET.041.01.1.1; assembly: GCF_003997355.1. Classification (NCBI taxonomy): domain Bacteria; kingdom Pseudomonadati; phylum Pseudomonadota; class Alphaproteobacteria; order Hyphomicrobiales; family Phyllobacteriaceae; genus Mesorhizobium; species Mesorhizobium sp. M1E.F.Ca.ET.041.01.1.1. The sequence continues at coordinate 12,522 of NZ_RZSL01000056.1, forward strand.
CGGAGGAAGGCCGCGCCGACGTGCTCGCCTTCGATCCCGACGGCAAGAACCGCCGGATGGTCGCCACCGGCCTGCGCAACTGCTCGGGCATGACCGTGCAGCCAGCGACGGCCGCGCTCTGGTGCGTCGTCAACGAGCGCGACGAGCTCGGCGACAACGTGCCCTTCGAATATGCCACCACCGTCAAGGACGGCGCCTTCTATGGCTGGCCCTGGTACTACATCGGCAACAATGAAGACCCGAGCTACAAGGGCGCGCGCCCCGATCTCGCCGGCAAGGTCACCATGCCCGATGTGTTGATGCAGGCGCATTCGGCGCCGCTCAACATCGCTTTCTATGAAGGCGGCGATTTTCCGGCCGACTACAAGGGCGACGCCTTCGTCACCCTGCACGGCTCATGGAACCGCAATGTCCGCACCGGCTACAAGGTGGTGCGGCTGAAGTTCAAGGACGGCAAGCCGACCGGCGAGTATGAGGATTTCGCCACCGGCTTCGTCATCGCGGACGACGCGGTCTGGGGCCGGCCGGTGGGCGTGGCCGTGGCGAAGGACGGCGCGCTGATCCTGACCGAGGACGGCAACGGCACGATCTGGCGCATCAGTTATGGCGGCTAGCTCGTTGGCACAGGGGGTTTGGAAGGCTGCCGTTTGCGAGATTTTCACCGTTCATTTCCGCCGTTTCAGACCGCTGATTGTCGACGTCGGCGCTGCCCCTCATCGCCCTGCCGGGCATTTCTCCCCGTATAGTGACGGGGAGAAGCAGCTGGCCGCAACGACGGCGTCCTTCCTGCGACGCTGGCGATTGGCGAAATCGTCGATGGGAGCGCCCCTCTCCCCGTCACTATACGGGGAGAGGATGCCGGCAGGCAGGTGAGGGGCAGCGCCAGCGCTCGGAAAAAAGGTGACGGGCGAGTTCGAAATCGAAGCGATTGCCCAGGCTAGGGAACCTCCCGGCCGAGCTGGCGCAACGAATCCCGCCGTGAGGGGAATTACCCTCGACCCGGTATCATGATAGAAGCCGCGCTCCACACTGGTCCCTTGGGGACCATACGCCAGGCCTACAATCATGACACTCACCGGATTTCTCGCTTACAGCGCCGCCCTCGGCGTCGCCGCCGCCATTCCAGGCCCCGGCGTCACGGCGCTTGTCGCCCGCGCGCTCGGCTCCGGCTTCCGTTCCTCGCTGGCGATGTCGTTCGGCCTCATGCTCGGCGACCTCACCTACCTCACCGCCGTCGTGCTCGGCCTCGCCTTCGTCGCGCAGACCTTCGGCATGGTCTTCCTCGCCATCAAATGGGCGGGCGTCGCCTATCTCGCTTTCCTTGCCTGGCGCTTCTGGACCAGCGGCATTTCGCCGGAAACCGTCGATGCGCGGAAGGGCAAGGGCGGCCTGGTGTCGAGCTTCATCGCCGGGCTGACGGTGACGCTCGGCAACCCGAAGACGATGATCTTCTATCTCGCCATCACGCCGACCATCGTCGACCTGAAGACCATCACGCTCGCCGACTATGGCATCCTTGTCGCGCTGACCGTCGTCGTGCTGTTCGTGGTTCTGGTGCCCTATCTGGCGCTGGCCGCCAAGGCGCGCTGGTTCCTGAAATCGCCGCGCGCCTTGAAAGTTCTGAACCGCACCGCCGCCGGCTTCATGATGGGAGCGGCAGCGGCTATCGCGGCGCGTCAGTAGCCTCAGACCTCAACCGGTCCCGATTCGGCGAAAGCATTCCGAAAACGGGCCGATCCGGAAAATGCATTTCCGGCGCGGGGTGGTTTTGAGCAACCGCCCCACTCGGATATTTTCGGCCGCCGGCCTATCTTGCGCGGCTGAAAGTCCTATTCTGTCTGCCTGTGCCTTTGCCTTGGGAGCGAAACCAATGAACAAGCCCGTCACCTCCGCGCGCGTACCCGGCCGCGGCCGCATCTTCAACTCGATCACCGAGACGATTGGAGACACCCCGCTGGTGCGGCTGGATAAATTCGCGAAGGAGAAGGGCATCGTCGCTAACCTCCTGGCCAAGCTCGAATTCTTCAATCCGATCGCCTCGGTCAAGGACCGCATCGGCGTCGCCATGATCGAAGCGCTGGAGGCGGCCGGCAAGATTTCGCCCGGCAAGACCACGCTGATCGAGCCGACTTCCGGCAACACCGGCATCGCGCTGGCCTTCGCCGCCGCCGCCAAGGGCTACAAGCTGATCCTCACCATGCCGGAGACCATGTCGGTCGAGCGGCGCAAGATGCTGGCGCTGCTCGGCGCCGAGCTGGTGCTCACCGAAGGGCCGAAAGGTATGAAGGGCGCCATCGCCAAGGCCGACGAGCTCGCCGCCACGCTGCCCAACGCCATCATCCCGCAGCAGTTCGAGAACCCTGCCAATCCGGAAATCCACCGCCGCACCACGGCCGAGGAAATCTGGAACGACACCAATGGCGAGGTCGATATCTTCGTCGCCGGCATCGGCACCGGCGGCACCATCACCGGCGTCGGCCAGGTGCTGAAGAAGCGCAAGCCTTCGCTGCATGTCGTGGCGGTCGAGCCGGAAGCCTCGCCCGTGCTCTCCGGCGGCCAGCCCGGCCCGCACAAGATTCAAGGCATCGGCGCCGGCTTCGCGCCCAAGATCCTCGACACCTCGGTCTATGACGAGATCGTCAGGGTTTCCAACGAGGATTCGGTTGCCAATGCGCGCCTCGTCGCCCGCCTCGAAGGCGTGCCGGTCGGCATCTCGTCGGGCGCGGCACTCCAGGCGGCGATCGTCGTCGGCTCGCGGCCCGAGAACAAGGGCAAGAACCTCGTCGTCGTCATCCCGTCCTTCGCCGAGCGCTATCTTTCGACGATCCTGTTCGACGGGCTGGGGGCTTAGCCGATCGAGGGGCGGTACGCCGCCTCATTTGGCCGCGCCAAATTCTCCCCCCTTGAGGGGGAGATGTCGCCGAAGGCGACAGAGGGGGTCGCCGCGCGTGAAGCGCCGGCGTTTTCCGCGACGACAGACAACGTCGGCGATCTAGGTGAGAGGACCCCCTCTGGCCGCTTCGCGGCCATCTCCCCCTCAAGGGGGGAGATTCGCCCTCAGTTTCGCACCAGCTTGCCCCGCTCCGCCTGCAGGAAACGGCGCAGGGCCGGATCGCGCTCCAGGCCGATGGCCCGGTCATAGGCTTCTGCGGCCTCGGCAGTCTTGTCGAGCCTGGCTGAGAGCTCGGCCCGCGCCGCCCAATAGGGCTGGTATTCGGCAAGCCGCTTGTCGGCGCCGATCTCGTCCAGCGCGGCAAGACCCGCGGGGGCCCCTTCGTCCTCCGCGATCGCCACCGCGCGATTGATCGCCACCACCGGCGAACCGGCCACGGCCATCAGCGCGTCGTAAAGCTGGCGGATCGCTGCCCAGTCGGTATGGCCGCTCAGCCGCCGCGCCGTATGCGCCGATTGTACGGCCGCCTCCAATTGGTAGCGGCCGATGGCACCCTTGACGGCGGCGCGCCTGAGCAGCCGCTCCGCCTCGTCGGTCAGCTTCTCGTCCCAAAGCGCCATGTCCTGCTTTGCAAGCGGTACAAAGTCGCCATCAGCGTTGCGCCGCGCCGTGCGCCGCGCCTCGGCGAAAAGCATCAGCGCCAGCAGTCCCTGCGTTTCCGGTTCCTCCGGCATCAATGACGCGACCAGCCGGCCGAGCCAGATGCCTTCGCTGGCGAGGTTGCGCCGTCTGGTCTCGGTGCCGGCAGGGTCCGACCAGCCTTCGGCGAAGGTGGCGTAGATCGCCTCCAGCACGGCATCCAGTCGCTCGCCGAGCTCGGTCCGCTCCGGCACGCGGAAAGGAATGCCGGCCTCGCGGATGCGGGTCTTGGCGCGCACCAGCCGCTGGCCCATCGTCGCCGGCGCAACCAGGAACGCCGAGGCTATTGCGGCGGCGTCGAAGCCCAGCACAGCCTGCAGGATCAGCGGCGCGCGTACGCTGGCCTCGATCGCCGGATGGGCGCAGGCAAACATCAGCCTGAGCCGCTCGTCGGGCAACTCGTCATTCGTCATCCGCGCCTCCGCCTCTTCGGCAATAAGCTGCAGGTGGTCGCGGGCCGCCTCGCCGGTCAGCCGTCGCCGCACGGCGTCGACGTCGCGCCGGCGCGCCACTGCGAGCAGCCAGGCTTCCGGTTTTTCGGGCACGCCGCTCTTCGGCCAGCGTTCGAGCGCCGCGGCGAATGCGTCGGCCAGCGCGTCCTCGGCGCCGGCGACGTCGCGCATGCGGGCCGCGAGCCAGGCGACCAGCTTGCCGTAGCTCTGCCGGGCGGCCGCCTCGGCCGCCGCCCGCGCCATCTCCGGGCGACCGTCCATACTGCTAGGACAGGTAGTCGGTCATTTCCCAGATCGGCCGCACCTCGACCGTGCCGGTGCTGGCTGCCGGACAGCGCGCGCCCCATTCCATGGCCGTATCGATGTCCGTCGCCTCGATCATGTAGAAGCCGGCAAGCTGCTCCTTGGTATCGGCATAGGGGCCGTCGAGCACGTTGGTCTTGCCGTTGGCCAGCCGTATCGAAGTGGCCGCCTGGGTCGGGCGCAGCCTTTCGCCGGCGAGGTATGCGCCGGATTTCTTCAAGGCTTCGGTATAGGCGCCATAGGCCGCCAAGGTCTGCTCGGTCTTGTCGCGCGGCGCATTCGCCATCGCGGCTTCGTCGTTGTAGATCAAAAGCATGTATCGCATGGTGTTCTCCCGTTTTTGCAGGCCGCGTCGTTGCTAGCCGACCTATGTCGTGCGGCCGCGGCCGATTTCGACAGGCGCCTCCGAAAATCTTTCGTCCCCAAAGCATTCGAGCGCAAGCCGGCGCTTTTCGCCAGCACTCAACCGTTCGTCTAATGGCTGCAATTGCGGGTTGGCATTTGCCGCCTCCCGTCTAAACTCCCAGGTCCGCGCCGGGGAGGCGGCATGGCGCGATCGTTTCAGGAGGAGGAAACCATATGCTCGATTTCAGGACGAAATTTGTTGCCGCCGGCGCGTTGGCGCTGTCGCTCGGCCTCGGCGCCGTGTCGGCCGGGGCGCAGGAATTCATCAACGTGCTCACCGGCGGCACGTCGGGCGTCTATTATCCGCTCGGCGTCGCGCTGTCCGAGATTTACGGCAAGGGCATCGAAGGCGCCCGCACCCAGGTGCAGGCGACGAAGGCCTCCGTCGAGAACCTCAACCTGCTGCAGCAGGGCAAGGGCGAGATCGCCTTCGCGCTCGGCGATTCGGTGAAGCTCGCCGCCGAGGGCAACACCGAGGCCGGCTTCCCCGGCAAGCTCGACAAATTGCGCGGCATCGCCGCCATCTATCCCAACTACATCCAGATCGTCGCCAGCAAGGAGTCCGGCATCAAGACGCTCGCCGATCTCAAGGGCAAGAGCCTGTCGGTTGGTGCGCCTGCTTCCGGCACGGAACTCAACGCCCGCGCCATCTTCGCCGCCGCCGGGTTGAAATATGAGGATCTCGGACGGGTCGAATATCTGCCTTTCGCCGAATCGGTCGAATTGATCAAGAACCGGCAGCTCGACGCCACGCTGCAATCCGCGGGCCTTGGCGTCGCCTCGATCCGCGATCTCGCCACCTCGGTGCCGATCAACGTCGTCGCCGTGCCGGCCAAGGACGTCGCCAAGATCGGCTCGCCCTATCTTTCGGTCGTCATCCCGAAGGGAACCTATGAGGGCCAGACGGAGGATGTCGCGACCGCTGCGGTCGGCAATTTCCTTGTCACCCGCGCCGACGTTTCCGACGACACCGCCTATCAGATGACCAAGCTGCTGTTCGAGCATCTCGACCAGCTCGCCGCCGCCCACGCCGCCGCCAAGGCGATCGATCCGGCCAAGGCGTTGGACGGCATGCCGGTGCCGCTGCATCCCGGCGCGGAGAAATATTACAAGGAAAAAGGGCTCATCAAGTAAGCCTCCACCTCCCCCTTGAGGGGAGGGTGGACAGCCGCCGAAGGCGGATGGACGGGTGGGGTCGCCGCGGCAGTGCTCGACGCGAGACGACCCCACCCGCCTCGCTTCGCTCGGCACCCTCCCCTCAAGGGGGAGGGCATCCCCAGGAACCCGCCAATGACCAAAACCCCCACCGTTCTTTCTCCGATCGTCGAAGAGCCTATCGAAGGCCTGCCGCCGGGCTTCGGCGAAGGCATCGCCGGCAAGGCGGCCTTCCTGATTGCCGTCGCCTTTTCCGCCTTTCAGATCTACATCGCCGCCTATGGCAGCCTGCCCAGCCAGGTGGTGCGGGCCATGCATGTCGGCTTCCTGCTGCTGCTCGGCTTCGGCCTGATCGCCAATCTGCGCGCCAAGAGCATGCCGGCGAAAGCCGCATTCTGGACGCTTGGTGTGCTGGGCTTCGGCACCGGCCTCTACAACTGGGTGTTCTATACCGATCTCATTCGCCGTTCCGGCTTCCTCACCACGCCGGACCTGATCGTCGGCACCGTGCTGGTGGTGCTGGTCTTCGAAGCGGCACGGCGGCTGATGGGGCTGCCGCTCGCAATCATAGCCTTCATCTTCCTCGCCTATTGCTTCGTCGGCAATCACTTGCCGCCGCCCTTCGTCCATCGCGGCTATGATTTTGCGCAGCTCGTCGACACCTTCGCCTATGGCACCGAAGGCATATACGGCACGCCGGTCTATGTTTCGGCCGCTTATATCTTCATCTTCGTCGTCTTCGCGGCCTTCCTCGAGCGCGCCGGCATGATCGCGC
>NZ_RZSL01000570.1:0-3751 GCF_003997355.1 Mesorhizobium sp. M1E.F.Ca.ET.041.01.1.1
GCAATGTTGCCGGTGAGGAGGCGGCGACCACTAGGGCGAGGGAAGCGACATGCCGGAACGGCACTTCGGCTGGCCCGATCCGCCAAGCCGGGCTCAGGCAGCGTCGCTCTTGAATGTTGGCGCGGCGAACGCGATGTAGGCAGGGCCGCCAGACCCGGAGACCCGTATGACCAGCGCAATGACCAAAACCCACTCTGAATTGGCGCCCGAGGATCCCTTCCTCTGGCTGGAAGACCGCGACGGCAAGGAGGCGCTCGACTGGGTTCATCGCCAGAATGCGGTGACGGTCGGCGAATTGCAGGGCGATCCTTCCTATCAGCCGGCGTTCGAGACCGCGCTCGACCTGATGACCGCTGAGGACAATATCCCGGTAGGGGCGGCACTTGCCGGCCACGTCTATAATTTCTGGCAGGACAAGACCAATGCGCTCGGCCTCTGGCGCCGCGCGCCGGTCGCTTCCTACAAGACCGAAAAGCCGGAATGTGAAACGATCATCGACTTCGACCAGCTCTCGGCCAAAGAGGGCGTCAAATGGGTGTTCGGCGGCGCCAGCCGGCTCTACCCCGATTTCGATCGCTGCCTGCTTTCCATGTCGCCGGACGGCGGCGATGCCAGCGAGATGCGCGAGTTCGACATCGCGACGAAATCCTTCATCGCGGACGGTTTTCGCGCTCCAGCCTCGAAGTCCGGCTTTTCGTGGCTGGACAAGGACACGGTGATCGTCTCGGCGGCCTTCGAGGACGATGACAAGACCCAGTCCGGCTATCCGCGCGTGATCAAGCTCTGGCGACGCGGCACGAAGCTGGAAGATGCAACGCCGATATTCGAGGCCGAGAAGCAGCACCTCGCGGTCGGCGGCGGCGTCGAGTTCGACGGCGACAAGCGGCATGTGCTGCTTGGCAAGACGATCGACTTCTTCACTTCGCACAGCTTCCTGCGGCTGGCTTCGGGCGAGAACCGGCGCATCCCGCTGCCCGACGACGCCACCGACACGGCGATCTTCAAGGGACACCTCGTCTTCGGCGTGCGCAGCCCATGGACCGCGCCCGACGGCACGCGCTGCCTGCCCGACGGGCTCTATTCCGTGGATTTCGAGAGCTGGATCGAAACCGGAACATTCGAACCGATCAAGACGCTGCTCGAACCGGAGCCCCGCGTTTCCGTTGCGGGCCTCGCCAGGACGCAGGACCGGCTGTTCATCAATCTGATGGACAATGTCCGCGGCAAGGTCGTCGTTTGCGACCGCACCGGGAACGGCTGGTCGCTGAAGCCGGTCGGCCTGCCCGACAACGGCAATGTCGGCATCAGCCATGCCGAGCATTTCGGTTCCAGCGTCTCCTTCTCCTTCACCGATTTCCTGACGCCGAGCTCGATCATCTGGTCGGACGACAATGGCGAAACGCTGGCAACCGTGAAGTCACAGCCGGCCCGCTTTGACGCCTCGCCCTATGTTTCGGAGCAGTTCGAGGCGCGCTCGAAGGACGGCACGATGATCCCGTATTTCGTCGTGCGGCGACGCGACCAGCAAGGGCCGGTGCCGGCGCTGCTCTATGGCTACGGCGGCTTCGAAGTGCCGCTCTTGCCCGGCTATGCCGGCATTCGCGGCAGGCTCTGGCTGGACAAGGGCAATGCCTATGTGCAGGCCAATATCCGGGGCGGCGGCGAGTTCGGTCCGGCCTGGCATCAGGCCGCTCTCAAGGGCAGCCGCCAGAAGGCCTTCGACGATTTCGCCGCGGTGGCCGAGGATGTTGTCAGGCGCGGCATCACCACGGCTGCCCAGATCGGCATCCAGGGCGGATCGAATGGCGGCCTGCTCACCGGCGTCTCGCTGACGCAGCGGCCGGAGCTTTTCGGCGCCGTCATCATCGACGTGCCGCTGCTCGACATGCTGCGCTACACCGAACTGCCTCCCGGCGCTTCCTGGATCGCCGAATATGGCGACCCGTCGAAGCCGGAGGAGGCGGCATGGCTTGGCGCCTATTCGCCATATCAGCACATCTCGGCCGGCGCCGCCTATCCGCCGGTGCTGTTGATGACCTCGACCGCTGACGACCGCGTCCATCCCGGTCATGCGCGCAAGATGGCGGCGCGGCTGCAGGCAGCAGGGTACACTAGGACGCTGTTCTTCGAGGAAACCGAAGGCGGACATGGCGGACGCGGCGACCGGCGCCCGCAGGCTGCCCAGACGGCGATGCGCTATGTCTTTCTGCAGCGGGCGCTGAGCATCGGACCGAAAAGTGGAAGCCGGTTTTCGGACGATCCGATGCTAGACTGAAAACGCGGCACGGCTTGAATTCAGTATGGCAGGCAGCTTAAGCTGCCGCCATGGTCCGCATCAGCACATCAGGCGCCTTCGGGGTCGCGGTGACGCCGTCACCGCGCACGCTTCGTGCCGAGCTTTTGCGGCTGTGCGCCCGCATCGGCTATTCGCCGCCCCGTTTCCTCTGACGAATCCGCCCCGGCTCCCGCCGGATTGATTCAAGAGGAAAGATCAAATCCATGACCTATCAGAACTATTCGCTGAAGCAGCTTCAGCAAATCGATGCCGCGCATCACCTTCACCCTTTCACCGACCACAAGGAACTGCGCGAGATCGGCTCGCGCATCATCACCCGCGCCGGCGGCCCGTTCATCTACGATTCCGAAGGAGCGGAAATCCTCGACGGCATGGCGGGCCTTTGGTGCGTCAATGTCGGCTATGGCCGCGACGAACTGGCGGACGCTGCCTATGCCCAGATGAAGGAGCTGCCTTACTACAATTCCTTCTTCAAATGCTCGACGCCGACGCCTGTGCTTTTGTCGAAGAAGCTGGCGGAGCTGGCGCCGAAGCATGTCAGCCAGGTCTTCTACGGCTCCTCCGGCTCGGAGGCCAACGACACGGCGTTGCGGCTCGTCCGCCACTATTGGGCGCTCGAAGGCAAGCCGGAGAAGAACCGCATCATCTCGCGCAAGATGGGTTATCACGGCTCGACGATCGCCGGCACCTCGCTCGGCGGCATGGAGCCGATGCACAAACAGCTTGGCGGAGCGGTGCCCAACATCGTCCATGTGATGATGCCCTATGCCTATGAGCTCGCGCTGCCCGGCGAAAGCGACCATGATTTCGGCATCCGCGCGGCCAAGGCCGTCGAGGACGCGATCCTCGAAGCCGGCGCAGACAAGGTCGCGGCCTTCATCGGCGAGCCAGTGATGGGCGCGGGCGGCGTAAAAATCCCGCCGATGAGCTATTGGCCCGAGGTGCAGCGCATCTGCCGCAAATACGACGTGCTCCTGATGCTCGACGAGGTGATCACCGGCTATGGCCGCACCGGCGAATGGTTCGCGGCGCAGACCTTCGACGTCGAGCCCGACACCATCACCACAGCCAAGGCGTTGACCTCCGGCTACCAGCCGCTGTCGGCGCTGCTGGTCAGTGACCGCATTGCCTCGACCCTGGTCGAGAAGGGCGGCGAGTTCTATCACGGCTACACCTATTCCGGTCATCCGGTCGCCTGCGCGGTGGCGTTGAAGAACCTTGAGATCATCGAGCGGGAGGGCCTCGTCGAACGGGTCAGGACCGACACCGGTCCCTATTTCGCGCAGGCGCTGCAGGAGCGTATCGCCGGCCATAATCTGGTCGGCGAGGTGCGCTCGATCGGCCTCATGGGGGCAATCGAGATCGTCAAGGACAAGGCGACCAAGGAACGCTACCTGCCGTCGGGCAGCGCTGCCGTCGTCGTCCGCGACCACGCGATCTCGCAAGGCATGATGC
>NZ_RZSL01000571.1:0-3751 GCF_003997355.1 Mesorhizobium sp. M1E.F.Ca.ET.041.01.1.1
CCTTCATTGTCTGGTTCTCATCCGAAGGCGCGAAGGATAGCGCCACCTTCGCTGAAGAGACCGGCGAATTCGTCGCCAATCTCGTCAGCCGTGAGCTGGCAGAGAAGATGAACCGCACGGCCGTCGATGCGCCGCGCGGCGTCAGCGAGTTCGCGTACGCCGATCTCGCCATGGCGCCGTCGCGCCTGGTCGCGCCGCCGCGTGTGGCGGAAGCGCCGGCGGCTCTGGAATGCAAGGTGACGGAAATCCTTCGTCCGCGGGCGTTGGACGGCACGCAAACCAGCGCCGTCGTCGTCGCCGGCGAGGTCGTCGGCGTCCATATCGACGATGCCTATCTCAAGGACGGCCTGTTCGACATCGTCAGGGCCGGCAATGTCGCCCGGCTCGGCTATATGGACTATGCCAGCGTCAACGAGATTTTCTCGATGCGGCGGCCGCGCTGGGGGAAGGATTAGAGCGCCTTGCCGTCATCACGGCGCGCACATAGCCCGGTTCGCCGATGCGGATGCTGCCGTCAGGCAGCCCGAGGATGCGATCGAGCGCGATCTCGTAGAGCCTGACGCGCCTCTCCAGGGCTTCGATCGCTATTTCCAAGTCGGCATCGCTGCCGCTGGCGAACGCCTTGGCGATGACGTCGTGCGTGGCCATGCCGAACTGCATGACGATGTCGGCAACGCCTTCCGGGTCGAATGTTCGGAACGTGCCGTCCTCGACGCCTTGCCGGATGATCTCGACAAGCACGGGCGAGAAGGACGCGCTGGCCGCCAGATTGATGCGGTGGAACAGCACCAGGTTTTCAGGCCGGAACAACGTCTCGAAAAGCGCCCAGGCTTCCGCCGCGGTCTCGATCTTGGCCTGCCGCGACTTTGCGAGCAGGGCATTGAGGCGCCCGAGCGGATCGAGCGCCGGGTCGGCGAGTACGTCCTGGACACCTGCCAGCGCCTGTCTCGCGAAGCGCTCGGCCAGCGCTTCAAGCAGCGCCTCCTTGGAGGGGAAATAGTGATAGAAGGCGCCTTTCGAGATGCCGGCGGCGGCAATCACGTCATTGAGGCTCGCCTTGTCGTAGCCATGCGTCAGGAACAGGGCCTGGGCATGGTTCAGGAGTTCTTCGCGCCTGAGTTCCGGATGCTTGATGATGCGTGGCATAGCGAAACCTTCTGCACGTCGCGACCGTTCCCGTCCAGATGCCTGAACGTCGATAAGACTTGAGAATAGACCATCGGTCGGTATAATAGACCGCTGGTCTAATATGGCCAATAGCGGCGGGCATGTCACGGAAGGTTGGTCATGATCGCGAAATTGGTTCTCCAGACATTCGTGTGGTTCGGCGTCATGGGCGCACTGATGTTTGGGTCGGCAGGTACGCTGCACTGGGCCGCAGCCTGGGTCTACATAGTCGTGATGGTCGGCCTAAGCCTTACCATGGGTGTGGCGCTCGCCCGGCGCGATCCGGGTCTGATGAATGAGCGCCTCCGCCTTCCGATCCAGAAGACCCAGTCCGCGGCCGATAAGATATTGCTGAGCATATTGCTGCTCGGCATCTTCGGCTGGCTGGCGCTGATGGGGTTCGATGTCCGTTTCGGCTGGTCGGCGGTTCCCATATGGGTGCAAGCGATCGGCGCGCTGGTCCTGCTCGTCGGCATCTGCATCTGCTATCTGACGATGCTCGAAAACAGCTTCGCGGCGCCAGTCGTGAAGATCCAGGACGAGCGCGGGCAACGCGTCATCACCACCGGCCCCTACAGCTACGTCCGCCACCCGATGTATGCCGGCGCCATACTCTATTTCGCCGGCACCGCGCTGCTGCTCGGATCCTGGTGGGGATTGGCATCGGTGCTCGTCTTCATCGTGCTGCTCGCCATCCGCACCTTCATCGAAGAAAAAGCGCTGCGCGCCGGCCTGCGCGGCTATGATGACTATGCTGCGGCTGTTCGCTACCGGCTGATCCCTTTGGTCTGGTAGCGGACTCCGGATTCAGCCGGATATTCCCGCCGCCCTGGCGCGGGCCAGCAGCCGTTCGGCCAGTCTGAGATGCGGCCGGTCGTACATCTTGCCGTCGATGCCGACCACGCCGGGATTTCCCGCCGCTGCGAAGGCAGCGACGATCGCCTGCGATCGCTCGACCGCCTCCGCCGACGGCGTGAAGGCGGCGTTGATGACGGGCACCTGCGCCGGATGGATCGCCATCTTGCCGGCAAAACCGTCGCGCTCGGCCTCGCGGCATTCGGCTTCGAAGGCAGCCATGTCGCGAAAATCCGGAAAGACCGTATCGATCGCCGCGACCTCGGCCGCGCCGGCGGCCAGGATGGTCATCGTGCGCGCCAGGCGGAAGACGTCGGTGTAGCGGCCGCTCTCGTCACGCGCCGAGCGCGCGCCGATCGCCGCCGACAAGTCCTCAGCGCCCCAGGTCAGGCCGGCAAGCCTTGCGCTTGCTCCGGCATAGCTCGCCGCCGCCAGCACGCCGGCCGCCGTTTCGGTGATGATCGGCAAGATTTTTATGCCGCCGTCCGGCAACCCGTTTTCGGCTTCGTGCACCCGAAGCTTGGCGGCGAGTTGCTGGACATCCTGTCCGCTGTTCGACTTCGGCAGCATGATGCCGTCGGGTTTTACGGGAACAAGTGCCGCGAGGTCGTCGTCGGTCAGACCGGTCGAGAGGTCGTTGACGCGCACATAGATGGCGGAGTTGATGTGCTGCCGGCGGCTAGCGATGAAGCTCGCCGCAACCGCGCGTGCCGCTGCCTTGTTGGCGGCGGCGACGGAATCCTCGAGATCGACGATGACCACGTCGGCGCCGGCGCCAAGGCCCTTTTCCAGCTTGCGCTCGGAATCGCCGGGCACGAAGAGCAGCGAGCGCATCAGGCTGCCTTCTTCATCATCATCGCCTGCCTCGTACATTTGGCGACGAGAACGTCAGCCTGATTGTAGGCGCGATGCTCGAACTCGACGATGCCGCGATCGGGCTTCGATTTCGAGCCGCGCACCGAAACGACCGTGGTCTCGACCCGGATCGTGTCGCCGTGGAAAACCGGATGCGGAAACACCGTTTCCTTCATACCGAGATTGGCGACGGTGGTGCCGACGGTGATGTCGTTCACCGAGATGCCGATCATCAGGCCGAGCGTGAACAGCGAATTGACCAGCGGCTTGCCCCATTCGCTTTTGGCGGCGAAGTCGAAATCGATATGCAGGGGCTGCGGGTTCAGCGTCATCACCGAAAACAGCATGTTGTCGCTTTCGGTGACTGTCTTGCGCAGCGTGTGCCGGAAGACATGGCCGACGACGAACTCCTCCAGATAAAGCCCGGCCATTGTCGATCTCCTCTGCTTATCCTTGCTTGATAGGCGTTGGTCGCGGCTCCATCAAGCCGGTTAAGAAACATGGTGAACCGTTCGTAAACCATTTCCAGCCTAACGTTCCCAGCGGGGCCGGGAACGTTCCGGCAAGGGCGTAGCTGGTCGGCATGATTGTTTCGCATTTTCTGAAATGGATCGATACGGCGCGGGTTTCCGAGCGCGCCGCAGCCGCGAGCGCGCTGGCCCGCGCCTATATCAATTCCGACCTGCCGTTCGAGGATCGCTGCGCGGCCGAGGCAGCGCTCACACTGCTGCTCGACGATGTCTCCGCCAAGGTCCGCCAGGCGCTCGCCGAAGCGCTGTCGATGAGCCACCACGCGCCGCCGCAGGTGATCGCAGCACTCGCCTCCGACCAGCCGGAAGTGGCGGCGCTGGTGCTGGCGCGTTCGCCTTTGCTT
>NZ_RZSL01000572.1:0-3747 GCF_003997355.1 Mesorhizobium sp. M1E.F.Ca.ET.041.01.1.1
GAGCTGTCTGGCCGGTTGCGGCGCTGCCTTTACCGATCCGGCCTGGCACGCCTCGGTTGGCGATATTCTGCGAAAGCGCGAAGTGCCCGCCGCCGTCACGCTGATCTCGGTCGGCTACAATGCCATGCGAAGCATCGGTCCGGCGCTCGGCGGCGTCGTTGTGGCCTCCTTCGGACCGCTGACAGCTTTCGCGCTGGCGACGCTGACCTATCTAGCGATGCTGTGGGCGATAGGGCTCTGCAAATGGAGCGGTCGCTCTTCGCCTCTTCCCCGTGAGCCATTGACCACGGCCATCCATGACGGCGCGCGCTTCACAGCGCTGTCGGGAGAGATCAAGGCGGCAATCGCGCGCGGAACCCTGTTTGGACTGACAAGCATTTGCATCCTTGCGCTGCTGCCTCTCGTTGCGCGCGATCAACTCGGGAGGACCAATCGTTTACGGTGTGTTGATGGCAGGATTTGGCGCGGGTGCCTTGTGCGCCGGCATTTCCAACAACGCGCTGAGACGCTCGCTGTCGCAGGAGCGCTTGACGACCTGGCGTGCATCGCCTGCGCGGCGTGCTGTCTGGCTCTTGCTTTCACGCCTTCACTGGTGGTAGCGGCCATCGCCTTGACGCTAGGCGGAGCGGGCTGGGTCGTCACCTGGACGGGGCTTGACGTAAGCATACAACTATCGAGCCCGCGGTGGGTCGCTGGCCGCACGCTCTCGATCTACTCTGCCCTCTCGTCGGGAGGCGTCGCGGCCGGCAGTTGGCTGTGGGGCGTGGTGGCTGAAAACTATTCCGTCGCCTTGGCGCTGGAAAGCTCCGCTGGCGCCCTGCTCATTGTAGCAGCCACCGGGCTCCTGCTTCCAATTCGTCAATGGAAAGAATCCGATCAGGATTCCCTTGGGTTCGAAATCTGGCTTTTTGGCCACTGCATTGCGCCTGGACGCGAGGCCGAAGCCTGGGCTGCTCCAATCCGACCAGCTCGGCTCGTCGCCCCGCAAGGTCCTGGAGCTTGCCTGCGGCACCAGTGAGGTGACTCGCCTGCTGCATGAGCTCGGTATGAGTCACCGCCCTGGATTTTTTGGATGCCATGCTGGCGAACGCGCAAGCCAAACATGTCGGAAAACCTCGCCTATGATTCCTCCATGCCGATGCCGGCCACACCATGGAGTCTGATGAATGCAACCACTCAATCGTGGGTCGGCATCTGGTCATCGGCATCTGGTCTGGACGCCGAGCCGTCCACAACCTTCGCGGATTGCTGCGCATCCTCACTCGTGTGGGCGGCTGCTGATCTATGACGGCGCAATGCCCTCTTGACCAGCCCCGCGCCAGCCTACCAAGAGTCGCGGTAGGCTCGCTCTTTTCCGCTGCCCACTTGCAGGCAGGAGCCATTGCATGGCGGAGGTTGCATCCTCCAATATGGCGGCCGCTGCGCAAAGCCGAAAAAAGAATTGCGCGCTGCACTCACAGGTTTTCGCCCGTCGAATGCATCATAGCACGCCTTGAGGGCGGCTTCGTGGATCAGGTCTCTGCGACCTTGTGGCCATTCATTTAGGAAATCGACAGTCAGGGTCCATTCGATCCTCCTGACCTGCTGAACAGCTAGTAGCGTGAACAGGCGTCTCATCACACTCGCAAAATGTCTTGTCAGGGCGATGACGATTTCAAGAGAAAGTGGCGGCGTGAAGTCCCCGGTAGGCGAGCAAGCCGCCTCCGCTGCTGCGGTGGCTCACCAGGTGGCATATCTGTCCCGACGAAGGACCATTGGAACATCGGCCGGTTTGACCCGCCGCCCGAACACGGGTTCATCTTCTCCCTTGCTGCGCCAGCCAGGTATGACGAGCGGCCGCCGCTGACCTGCATGGCCACGCACAGATGCATCGGCGCAGCGAACCTTCTGCCCGTACGAAGAGCGGAGGTTGACAATGAATAGACGTCAGCAGAAGCCTGCAATCCAGCAGGCCCGGATGTCATGCCATTCTTGACGCCGTGATCACGTCTGAACAAGCAGCGTGTGTCGCCGCCCGTTCACCCTCATTTACGCGAACAACTCCTTGTAACCGGTTGTCATCATCCAGTTCGCCCGATCGAGATGGCTTCGCGCTGCTTTGCGCGCGCGCACCGGCTCTTCCGCCGGATCGATGCCGAGGATGACCTGCGCCATCTCCTCATAACTGGCATCGTCGGCGGAGGCGTCCAGGAACCTCAAATAGGTCTTGAAGTGCTCCTTGTCGTAGGCGGTCAGGCTGTCCGACCAGGGGACTTCGTCTTCAAGACCTGGTTCAACGTCTGTGTATTTCATCACGATATCGGGCTCCGGAAACAACTGGTCCAAGATTTCGCTTCGACAGGCTACCCGGACCGAGGGGAATATCGACCTCAAGGCGACATTCCGATCATCGTCTGCAAGTGCCCGCTCGAAGCCAGAAACGCTCCTTTGGCGATGCAACTCCAGGTTAGGGATGAACTGCTAAAAGCTCAAGACTGTTTGGCTCGCAGTCGAGTCCGCCGACTGCTCGGCCGTTAATTTCACATAATTTCACATTTCAAATAAGACACAAAAATCGGCCCAGAGCTGACGGCCGAAACGCGCTTAGGCAGTGGGATGCGGCCGTAATGGAGGCCAGGCTTCCGTGTCGATTCCAAATCTTTTGCTCTTCGGCTGTCCGCTCATCCGTCTTGACCAGGACGAACCTACAGCCTATCTCACCGCCACGTTAGCACTCTCCGCTGGCGAGTGCTAACCGGGCTCCGGCAACGGAGAACCTTTCAACCTCCGCACCAGGGATATCCAAAAATGGCAAAGTCGAATTTCCGGCCGCTGCATGACCGCGTGGTCGTTCGTCGGGTCGAATCCGAATCCAAGACCGCGGGCGGGATTATCATCCCGGATACGGCGAAGGAGAAGCCGCAGGAAGGCGAGATCATCGCCGTTGGCTCCGGCGCGCGCGACGAAAGCGGCAAGCTGGTCCCCCTGGACGTCAAGGCTGGCGACCGCATCCTGTTCGGCAAGTGGTCGGGCACCGAAGTCAAGCTCAATGGCGAAGACCTTCTGATCATGAAGGAATCCGACATCATGGGCATCATCGGCTGATCATCGGCCTCACCGTCAACTGAATCTTGAATCTTCGGGCTCGTTCCGAGCCCCTGCCAGGAGCTAAACATGGCTGCCAAAGACGTAAAGTTTTCCCGTGATGCCCGCGAGCGCATGCTGCGCGGTGTCAACATCCTCGCCGACGCGGTGAAGGTGACCCTCGGTCCGAAGGGCCGCAACGTCGTCATCGACAAGTCGTTCGGCGCCCCGCGCATCACCAAGGACGGCGTCACCGTCGCCAAGGAAATCGAGCTTGAGGACAAGTTCGAGAACATGGGCGCGCAGATGGTCCGCGAAGTTGCTTCGAAGACCAACGACATCGCCGGCGACGGCACCACGACCGCGACCGTTCTGGCGCAGTCGATCGTCCAGGAAGGCAACAAGGCGGTTGCCGCCGGCATGAACCCGATGGACCTCAAGCGCGGCATCGACCTCGCCGTCACCGAGGTCGTCGCGACGCTGATCAAGAACGCCAAGAAGATCAAGACCTCCGAGGAGGTTGCCCAGGTCGGCACCATCGCCGGCAATGGCGACGTTTCGGTCGGCTCGATGATCGCGGAAGCGATGCAGAAGGTCGGCAACGAAGGCGTCATCACCGTCGAGGAAGCCAAGACCGCCGAGACCGAGCTCGAAGTCGTCGAAGGCATGCAGTTCGACCGCGGC
>NZ_RZSL01000573.1:0-3741 GCF_003997355.1 Mesorhizobium sp. M1E.F.Ca.ET.041.01.1.1
TCGCAGCCGCTGCCAGGGAGCGGCCGGGTGCGATCGCGGTCGCCAGTTCCGACGACAGATGGCACCCGACTTTCGCGCTCTGGCCACTTGGCCTCAGTGATGACCTGCGCCATTTCCTGATCGACGAGGACAATCGCCGCGTCTCGGCCTTCATGGAGCGGCACGGTTTTGTCCAGGTGGAGTTTCCGATGATCGAGGCCGAAGGCCAGCGGATCGACCCGTTCTTCAACATCAACACGCCGGACGATCTTGCGCAGGCCGAACGTCTGTTGCAAAGCCTCCAGCCATGAGACGCGTATTCGGCATCACCGGCTGGAAGAACTCCGGCAAGACGACCCTGACCGAAAAGCTGGTCGCCGACCTGGTCCGCCGCGGCTGGACGGTCTCGACGGTGAAGCATGCCCATCATGACTTCGACATCGACAAGCCTGACACAGACAGTTTCCGTCATCGCCAGGCCGGCGCCATGGAGGTCGCGATCGTCTCCGGCCGGCGCTGGGCGCTGATGCACGAGCTTCGCAACGAGGACGAGCCGAAGCTGGACGAAATCCTGGCGCGGCTGACGCCTTCCGACATCGTGCTCGTCGAAGGCTACAAGCGCGAAGCGCACAAGAAGATCGAGGCGAGACGGCTGGACGCCAAGGACCGGATGCCGCTTTCCGCCAGCGACCCGAACATCGTCGCTGTCGCCGCCGACTTCCCGGTCGAGGGCGAAAACCTGCCTGTCTTCGACCTCGACGATACGAAATCGATAGCCGACTTTATCGAACGCGCCACCGGCCTCGTCACAAAAGGCAAGTAACGCTGCGGCACACGGTGATTGTCGTTTGCTGTTGATTTGCAGTTGCTTTTTTCTTGGAAAGAGTGGGAGTATCCCGCGCAGCGGGCGGTCAAGAAGCCCCGCCCACAAGAGCCGCACGGGACAGCGGCCATGACAATATGAGAGGATTATCATGCGTATTGCACTGCGTATCGCGCTCGCCGCTTCGGCCGCGCTGCTGACACTTGGCGTCGCCCAGGCTCAGGAAAAGACCCTGAGGATCGGCACCGAAGGCGCGTATCCGCCCTTCAACAACCTGACCTCGGACGGCCAATTGGTCGGCTTCGACATCGACATCGCCAAAGCCCTCTGCGACGAAATGAAGGTGAAGTGCACCTTCGTCGCGCAGGACTGGGACGGCATCATCCCGGCGCTCCAGGCCGGCAAGTTCGACGCCATCGTCGCCTCGATGTCGATCACGCCCGAGCGCCAGGAAAAGGTCGACTTCACCCACAAATACTACAACACGCCGTCGGCGATCGCGGTGCCGAAGGATTCGCCGCTCAAGGGCGTGACCAAGGAAGACCTCGCTGGCAAGAACATCGGCGTCGCCACCACGACGACCCATTTCAACTATGCCTCGAAGACCTACACGGACAGCACGATCAAGGGCTATCCGAGCAGCCCCGAGGAGCAGGCTGACCTCGCCAACGGCCGTCTCGACGCCATCGAGGACGATATCGTCGTGCTGCAGCAGTGGCTGGATTCGCCCGACGGCGCCTGCTGCAAGATCCTCGGCCAGCCATCGCCGCAGCCGGTCGAGATCTTCGGACCGGGCGCCGGCATTGCCGTGCGCAAGGGCGAAACTGACCTGGTCAACAAGCTGAATTCCGCGATCGACGCCATCCGCGCCAACGGAAAGTACAAGGAAATCAACGACAAGTACTTCAAGTTCGACGTCTACGGCGCCGAGTCCTGATCATTGCGCTCGGGGCGGTGAGGACCACCTCACCGCCCTTCCTTCATTCCGGGATCGCCACGGAGACACGCCCCGCCAATGCCGGCCCAAAGCATTTGGACACTTCTCAGTTGGGGCCCTGATGGCTGGAGTGACGATATCGCCTCTGGCGTGCTGGTCACGATATCGCTGGCGCTCGCCACCCTTCCGATCGGCTTGGTGATCGGCTTTTTCGTCGCCTTCGCCAAACAGTCCCAGGAGCCGTCGCTGCGGCTCGCGGCCAACATCTACACAACGGTCTTTCGCGGCCTCCCCGAACTGGTGACGCTGTTCCTGTTCTTCTTCGGCATGCCGCTGCTGCTGCAATATGTCGTGCGCCTGTTCGAACCCGAGGCGACGGTCGACGTGAACAGCTTCATTGCCGGCATGATCGTGCTGTCGCTGATCTTCTCGTCCTATGCCAGCGAGGTCTTTCTTTCCGCCTTTCGCGCCATTCCCAAGGGCCAGTATGAGGGCGGCTACGCCATCGGCCTTTCGAAATGGCAGACCATGCGCCTGGTCATCCTGCCGCAACTGCTGCGCATCGCTTTCCCGGGCCTGGAGAATTGCTGGCTCAGCCTGCTCAAGGACACCTCGCTGGTTTCGGTCGTCAACCTCGCTGAAACCTTGCGCAACGCCGGCGTTGCCGCCCGCGTCACCAAGCATTCGTTCCTCTTCTACAGCGTCGCGGCGCTGGTCTTCCTTGTGCTGGCCGTCCTGTCGTCGATCGCCACCGGCTATATCCTGCGCTCGCTCGGGCGGAGGGAAGCGCGATGAGCGTCAGCCAGGCTATCGCCATCGACAAACCGCCGCCGCAGGCGCGCGGCTGGCCGCGCGCCCGCATCGTCGGCTATGCGCTGGTCGGCGTGTGGGTCCTCTTCGGTCTCGGCATCGTGGCCTATCTGGTCCACGCCTGGAACGCCGAGTTCTTCGCCAGATACGCGCCGGCCTATCTGCAAGGACTTGGGACCACCCTGTCGCTGGTGGCCATCTCGATGGTGACCGGCGCGATCCTGTCGCTGCCCGTCGCCTATGGACGCATGTCGAAGAACAGGATCCTGTCCGGTCTTGCCTATTGCTACGTCTATTTCTTCCGCGGCACGCCGCTGCTCGTGCAGACCTACCTCGTCTATTACGGCGTCGGCTCCTTTCGGCCGGAACTCGAAACGGTCGGCCTGTGGTGGTTCTTCCGCGAAGCCTTCTATTGCGGCGTCTTTGCCTTCTCGCTCAACACTGCCGCCTACCAGGCTGAAATCCTGCGCGGCGCCATCGAGAGCGTGCCGAGGGGCCAGTGGGAAGGCGCCGCATCGCTCGGCCTGCACAAGCTGCAGACGCTGCGCAAGGTCATCATGCCGCAGGCGATCATCGTGGCGTTGCGACCTTACGGCAACGAGCTCATCCTGATGATCAAGGCCTCCGCCATCGTCGCCATCATCACCGTCTACGACCTGATGGGCAACGCCAAGCTCGCCTATGCAAAATCCTTCGACATCCAGGCCTATATCTGGGTGGCGATCGTTTATCTGGTGATGGTCGAGATCCTGCGCCACGGTGTCGAATGGATCGAGCGCCGGATCACCGTTCACCTCAAACGATAAAGCCCGCATGCGGATCGGCCTGCACCAGCCGATGCGGCTCTGCGTGCCTTGACGAATTTTTCCCATAGCCTAGACCTTCCGCCACTGAAATCTCCGTTTTGTTGGAAGGCAGGCTTAATGGCATCGGTTGCATTTCTCGGTCTTGGCGTCATGGGCTACCCGATGGCCGGGCATCTCAGGAACAAGGGCGGCCACGACGTCACCGTCTACAACCGCACCACCGCCAAGTCCGAGCAATGGGTCGCCCAGCATGGCGGCAAGCTGGCGCTGACGCCGGCCGAAGCGGCCGAAGGCAAGGACTTCGTTTTCTCCTGCGTCGGCAATGACGACGACCTGCGCTCGGTGACGACCGGCGCCAAGGGCGCCTTTGCCTCGATGAAGAAGGG
>NZ_RZSL01000574.1:0-3720 GCF_003997355.1 Mesorhizobium sp. M1E.F.Ca.ET.041.01.1.1
CTCCAGCGCACCCTAGCAGGCGCGGGATCGAAGCGGGGCGGCAGTGCCGAATCGGTAAGGGTCGCACGCTTCATGCGCGCTCTTGACCATGATTTCATGACGGGCGGATGAACCCGCAATTTTGATTGAGCATGATCTAACCCGAAAACCGGGTTCCACTTTACGGGATCATGCTCCGATCTAGGCTGGAACCTTGATCACGGCGCGCAGGCCGCCGAGCGGGCTGTCTTCGAGGCTGATGTCGCCGCCATGGCTGCGGGCGATATCGCGGGCGATCGACAGGCCGAGGCCGGTGCCGCTGGCATCGAGGTTGCGCGCCTCGTCGAGCCGCAGGAATGGCTTGAACACTTCTTCGCGCTTGTCGGGCGCGATGCCCGGGCCGTCGTCGTCGATGGTGACGGTGAGCGAGCCGCGGCCGTGGTTGGCATCGACCTTTACGGTCTTGGCATAGCGGAAGGCGTTGCCGATGACGTTGGACAGCAGCCTGGCAAAGGCGTTCGGCCGCACATGCACGGCCGGATCGCCGGTCAAGGTCGTGGACAGCTTGCATTTGCGCAGCTGCGCTTCCTCGCCAAGCTTCTGTAAATAGGTCTCAAGATCAAAGCGGCCGGTGTCTTCAGCAGCCTCGCCGCGGGCAAAGGCAAGATAACCTTCCAGCATCGACTGCATGTCGTCGATATCCTGGTTGAGCGCGGCCTTGGTCTCGGCCTTGCCGCCGGCCAGCGCCAACTGCAGCTTGAAGCGGGTGAGGATGGTTCGAAGATCGTGGCTGACGCCGGTCAGCATGGCGGTGCGCTGTTCGATCTGGCGCTCGATGCGCTCGCGCATCTGGATGAAGGCGAAGCCGGCGCGGCGCACTTCCTCCGCGCCGCGCGGACGGAAATCGCGCGGCATCGGCCGGCCCTTGCCGAAGCTCTCAGCAGCCTCGGCGAGCGTCAGGATCGGCCTTATCTGGTTGCGCAGGAAGGGAATGGCGATCATCAACAGCACCAGCGAGGTGCCGACCATCCAGATCAGGAAGATATGGGTGTTCGAGGCGTAGGCCTGGCTGCGGCGCACGAAGACGCGCAAGACCTTGCCTTCGAGCTGGACGCGAACCTCGACGACGTTGGAGTTGCCGACCGTGTCGATCCAGAAGGGGCGGTTGATCTGCCTGGTGATCTCCGACGACAGGGCCGTGTCGAGGATGGAGAAGAACGGCTTCGGCCCGGGGGGCGGCAGCGGATCGGGCGGGAGCAGATCGACCTTGAGCTGCATGCGGTCCTGAGCGATGCGGATGACATTGGCGTAATCGGCGTCGTGCGGGTAGGTCTCCATCATGTCGATGATGGCGGCGATGTCGGCGATGGTCGCCTGCGACAGGCGCTGGGTGACCGTCTGCCAGTGGCGCTCCATGAAGACGAAGGCGACGACCGACTGGAGAAGGATCATCGGCGCGATGACGATGATGAGGGAGCGGGCATAGAGCCGCTTCGGCATGTAGAGCGCGACCAGGCGCCAGAACCGGTTCCAGGCGCGCGGCATCGCCTTCAGCGTCCGCATCGCGAGATCGCCGATGCCGCCATCCTTCTTTTCCAGTTGCGTGGTCGCCATTCGCCCTTCCGCTCGTCGATGGCCGTTCAGCAAAGGGCCGCAAGCGCGCCCTACCTGGCGCGCTTCGCTTCTTTGGTGCATGTCGTATCCCAAAACCGCTGCCCACTTTAGGGCGACACGCACTGGAACAGTTTATTCCACGCTGAGCCGATACCCAATACCGCGCACTGTCTGCAGCCACACCGGGTTGGACGGATCGCGTTCGATCTTGCGGCGCAGCCGGTTGATCTGGACATCGATGGTCCGCTCGCCGACATCCGATTCATCGCCGACGAGCTCATGGCGAGGTATTGTCTCGCCCGCGCGCGCGGCGAAGATTGCCAGGATCTCCTGCTCGCGGTCGGTCAGCTTCAGCGCCTCGCCGCCACGCTTCAGTTCGCGCTTGGCGATCTGGAACGTGTAGGGGCCGAAGACGAGCTGCTCGACCTTCGGCGTTGCCGCCGGCCCGCCGCGGCGCAGGATATTGTTGATGCGCAGGATGAGCTCACGCGGGTCGAAGGGCTTCGGCAGATAGTCGTCGGCGCCGGCCTCCAGCCCGGTGATGCGGCTGTCGGTTTCCGACAGCGCCGTCAGCATCAGGATCGGCACGTTCTTCTCGGCGCGCAGCGCCTTGGTGAGGTCGACGCCGGTTTCGCCAGGCATCATGACATCGAGCACCAGCAGGTCGAAGTCGAGCCCCGCGAGCTTGCGCCGCGCCTCGCTGGAATTACCGGCGACGGTGACGCGAAAGCCATTCTCGGACAGGTATTGCTTGAGCAGATTGCGGATGCGGGTGTCGTCATCGACCACCAGCAGATGCGGCGCGTCATCGTCGGGCATTGCCGGATGATCAACCTTTTCAGTGGTCTCCATTTCTTTTCCCCGATGTTTGCGCAGGCACAATGTTGATCTGCGCTCTTAGTTCCGGATCGACCATCGCCTCCAGGAAACGTTCGATCGAGGCACGTCCGGCGGCTCCGGAATCCTCCAATGCAGCACGGATGCGGCGCGACTGTGGCCGTGCCAGCGCCAGTGCCAACGCGCGGCCCTTGGCCGTCGGGTAGAGTTCGCGTTGCCGGCGGTCGCGCGGACCTTGCAACTGCACGATATGGTCGGTGTCGATCAACTGCTTCAATACCCGCGCCAGGCTCTGCTTGGTGATCTTCAGCACATCGAGCAGTTCGGCAACCGTCAACCCAGGCCTGCGATTGACGAAATGCAGCACGCGATGATGGGCGCGGCCGAAGCCGTAATCGGCAAGGATCTGGTCGGGATCGGAGGTGAAGTCGCGATAGGCGAAGAAAAACAACTCGATGATGGCAAAATCGATGCCGTCCTCATCGGTGATCGCCGTCCTGATCGGTTTTCCGGCTGCGGGGCTTCGATCCGTCATCATTTCTCCATGCAAAGCGGGATTATGTCAGTACTGTTGACGTAATTTCCCGGCAATGATAATTTTTGACAAGCTTTTCGGCGGATTGCGAACGAAAAGGCAAGCGGAAGCCGTTTTTCCGGAACTTCCTAAGTTTGCCATGAATTAAATATCCGCCTACGCTTCCAAGCACTGGCGGCGGTTCAGACCCCATGCGCGGCTGACGCGAACGCTATATGACGCAACGATTTGCGGGCGCCCGCCCGCGGGAGGTTTCCATGGCATCCGTTCCTTTCGATCAACTGGACGGTTTCATCTGGATGAACGGCGAGTTCGTCAAATGGGCCGACGCCAAGATCCATGTTTTGACCCACGGCCTGCATTATGCCAGCGCCGTCTTCGAGGGCGAGCGCGCCTATGGCGGCCAGATCTTCAAGCTGACCGAGCACAATGAGCGCCTGCATGAATCGGCGCGCCTGCTCGGCTTCAAGATCCCCTTTTCGGTCGCGGAGATCGACGAGGCCTGCCGCACGCTCCTGAAGAAGCAGGGTTTCCAGGACGCCTATGTGCGTCCGATCGCCTGGCGCGGCAGCGAGCAGATGGGCGTCTCGGCGCAGAACAACCGCATCAACTGTGCCATCGCCATCTGGCAATGGCCGAGCTATTTCGATCCCGCGCAAAAGCTGAAGGGCATCCGCCTCGACGTCGCCGAATGGCGCCGGCCCGACCCGCGCACCGCGCCGTCCAAGTCCAAGGCGGCCGGCCTCTACATGATC
>NZ_RZSL01000575.1:0-3717 GCF_003997355.1 Mesorhizobium sp. M1E.F.Ca.ET.041.01.1.1
GCCGGACATCTCCCCCGCAAGGGGGGAGATTGGCAGCTTCCTTGACGGCGACTCTCCTCAAGCGTTGGTGATTGGCGAAAGCTGACGTGACGGCTGATCTCCCCCCTTGCGGGGGAGATGTCCGGCAGGACAGAGGGGGGTGTGAAGGAACTCAACCTTCAATCCTTTCAACGAACGACCAATGCCGCCATTTGCGGTAATTAATGCACATCGGACTGCAGTTGTCTATTTTTCGCACAACGGTTGCGTTTTGGCTCGCGTTGCCATTGCCGCCGCAAAGGCGGACAATGCCCCATCACCAAAACAGGGAGAGAAACCATGATCGAATACGGTCATTTCATCGGCGGCAAGCGTGTCGCCGGCACCAGCGGGCGCAAGCAGGACGTCATGCAGCCGATGGACGGCTCCGTGCGCGGCACGGTGGCGCTGGCCTCGCAGGCGGAACTGCGCGCCGCGGTCGAGAACGCCAAGGCGGCGCAGCCGAAGTGGGCCGCGACCAACCCGCAGCGCCGCGTGCGCGTGCTGATGAAGTTCCTCGAGCTGGTCCAGCGCGACTATGACGAGCTGGCCGACATCCTGGCGCGTGAACACGGCAAGACGATCGCTGACGCCAAGGGCGACATCCAGCGCGGCCTCGAAGTCGTCGAGGTCTGCATCGGCGCGCCGCACATGATGAAGGGCGAGTTCACCGACGGCGCCGGCCCCGGCATCGACGTCTATTCGATGCGCCAGCCGCTCGGCGTCGTCGCCGGCATAACGCCGTTCAACTTCCCGGCGATGATTCCGCTGTGGAAGATCGCGCCGGCGATCGCCTGCGGCAACGCCTTCATCCTGAAGCCCTCGGAACGTGATCCGGGCGTGCCGATCCGCATCGCGGAGCTGTTCATCGAGGCCGGTCTGCCGGCCGGCATCCTCAACGTCGTCAACGGCGACAAGGAAGTGGTCGACGCATCCTCGACGATCCGGACATCAAGGCCATCGGCTTTGTCGGGTCGACGCCGATCGCCCACTATATCTACTCGCGAGGCACCGCCTCTGGTAAGCGCGTGCAGTGCTTCGGCGGCGCCAAGAACCACATGATCATCATGCCCGACGCCGACATGGACCAGACCGTCGACGCCCTGATCGGCGCCGGCTACGGCTCGGCCGGCGAGCGCTGCATGGCGATCTCGGTGGCCGTGCCGGTCGGCAACGACACCGCCAACCGGCTGATGGAAAAGCTGGTGCCGCGCGTCGAAAGCCTCAAGGTCGGTCCGTCGACGGATTCCTCCGCCGATTTCGGCCCGCTGGTGACGGCGCAGGCGCTGGAGCGCGTGAAGGGCTATGTCGACCTCGGCGTCAAGGAAGGCGCCAAGCTCGTCGTCGACGGCCGCGGCTTCAAGATGCAGGGCTATGAGAACGGCTACTATATGGGTGGCTGCCTGTTCGACAACGTGACGGCCGACATGCGCATCTACAAGGAGGAGATCTTCGGGCCGGTGCTCTCGGTGGTGCGCGCGCCGCGTTACGAGGATGCGATCAAGCTTGCCAACGACCATGAGATGGGCAATGGCGTCGCCATCTTCACCCGCGACGGCGACGCCGCGCGTGACTTTGCTTCCAGGGTCCAGGTCGGCATGGTCGGTGTCAACGTGCCGATCCCGGTGCCGATCGCCTACTACACCTTCGGTGGCTGGAAGGCGTCGTCCTTCGGCGACCTCAACCAGCATGGCCCCGACGCGTTCCGCTTCTACACCAAGACCAAGACGGTCACCTCGCGCTGGCCGTCCGGCATCAAGGACGGAGCCGAGTTCGTCATCCCGACGATGAACTGACCGGACAATCAGTTCTGGGAAAGCGCG
The DNA here is from genome assembly GCF_003997355.1 of Mesorhizobium sp. M1E.F.Ca.ET.041.01.1.1. Classification (NCBI taxonomy): domain Bacteria; kingdom Pseudomonadati; phylum Pseudomonadota; class Alphaproteobacteria; order Hyphomicrobiales; family Phyllobacteriaceae; genus Mesorhizobium; species Mesorhizobium sp. M1E.F.Ca.ET.041.01.1.1. Next base: position 1,842 of record NZ_RZSL01000575.1, read on the forward strand.
GTGCAAACCGCGCTTTCTTTTTGTGGACCTTCGGAGGAAGGCCATGTGGCCTTCTCATCCACATAACGCGCAAATTTGTTGTGATGGCCGGTCGACAGTCCCGGCGAGGCGCAGCTTTAAGTACATGGATTCCGGCGCGGCACAGCCAGGAAGCATCCGCACATCCTAATAATTCCGTCGCCGTGTGATGGAACCAACAGACCACCATCCGCCTTAGGCTGTATTCCTGCCATCATGTGCAGGCCAATCAAACAGCGCCGGTGGCAGCCGGGGTTCTCGTCTGGCGCGAGGAGGTGTCAGATGACACGATTTCTTATGGCGACGATATGCCTTGCGGCGGTTGCGATGCCTGGCGGGGCCGTTCAGGCCGATGCGGCCGCGCAATGCGCACCACGGGCCGACATCATCAAGGCGCTCGGCGACAAGTTCCACGAGAGCGAGGCCGGGCGTGGGCTGATCAATTCGAACGTCGTGCTCGAGATTTTCGTATCCGACCAGGGCAGCTGGACCGTGCTGGCCTCCGATACCAAGGGCCAGAGCTGCATCCTGTCCGTCGGCGAAGGCTGGGACAGCCCGACGATCAACGCGGCATTGCCAGGCGCCTGAGTGAAAGCCGACCCAGGTGCCCTCCAGCAACGCCCGCTTGTTTACGGGGCGCGGCTTCACCATATCGAATCCAGGGAGTGATAAATCTCCCTGCGACAGACCGGAAATCAGAAGGAGTGACGCGATGAAGACGTCGGACCCGGCCTGGAGCGTTCCGGCACGCTGAGGCGGCCAAATGTGCCTCCCTTGCCGGAATGCGAAGGCGAAGGAGGTGCCCCATGGCACGCGAATTTTCGTTTCGATGGGTCAAGCTGGCGGCAGTCGGCGCCATGTTGGCGCTGTCGGCATTCCCGGCGCAGGCGCAAGTCATCTGCGGCGGCCATACCTATCTGGTCGCCAGGCTGGCAGAAGCATTCGAGGAGAAGCGGCTCGGCTATGGCGTAGCCGGAGAGGTCGCCGTCTTCGAGTTGTTTGTGTCAGAGAGCGGAACCTGGACCATCCTGATGACCGACGTTAAGGGCCAGAGCTGCATCCTGGCCGCGGGCGAGGGATGGGAAGACACGCTGGCCACCCCGGTCAGACAGCCGGGCGGCTGAGCCGCCCGGAGCAAGTCCAGAACCATTCTGCTTATCGCGTAGCCGCCACCTCGGCATGACCGCGCAGCAGCGCCATCAGCTTCTTGGCGTCCCTGGCGGCGGCTTCCTCGTCGCCATCGAGGATCGAGCGGATCAGCGCGACATGGTGCTCGGCCGATTCAGCGAGGCCGGTATCCGCCTTGTAGCGGAACCAGAAGCGGCGGCTGTGCGTCTGCAGGGGTGCCGCCACACGCGCCGCAAACGGATTGTCGGCGGCGATCGCCAGCGCCTCGTCGAGCTGCTTGTCAGCCTGGATGAAGGCAAGCACGTTGCCGGAGATCACAGCCTTCTGCATGGCAAGGGCCGCCTCGTGAAAAAGGTCGGCTGCCTCGCGGGTGACGAAACGGGCGGCGGAGCGGGCAAGCACCACCTCGACGCCGCGCCGGGCGTCAAGCACGCGCAACCAGTCGCCGGGGTGCAGCGGCGCGACCGCGATGCCGGCGCGGGGCCTGACGTCGAGCAAACCCTCCCAGGCCAGCCGCTGGATCGCCTCGCGAACGGGAGTGCGGCCGAAGCCCAGCCGCTCGATCAACGCTCCCTCGGTGACGAAGCTTGCGGGGGCCAGTTCGAGGGTCACGATCATGTGCTCCAGCGCACGGTAGGCCTTGGTCGCAACCGGCTCGAAGGCCGCGCTGGTCTCGATGGATATCAATGGGCAGCTCCTGATATATTTTTTATACATCATAATGGAATCC
>NZ_RZSL01000576.1:0-3687 GCF_003997355.1 Mesorhizobium sp. M1E.F.Ca.ET.041.01.1.1
GTGATCAACCTGTTCAACCAGAATGGCTTCGACGTCTGCACGCTGTTCTATTCGCAGTTCAAGTCGGTGATCAGCCAGATCCCGACGGCGCAGCAGATCATCCCGGCGGCCCAGGCTTCCGCCGCCGCCGAAACGGGCAACGGCGCCACCGCCGTCTACGAATACGAGCCGGAGCCGGGCGAAATCCTTTCCGACCTCATCCCGCGCAACATCGCCGTGCAGATCTTCCGGGCGCTGCTCGAGAACGCGGCCGGCGAGATGGGCGCCAAGATGAGCGCGATGGACAATGCGACGCGCAATGCCGGCGACATGATCAACAGGCTGTCGATCACCTACAACCGCCAACGGCAGGCGCAGATCACCAAGGAATTGATCGAAATCATTTCGGGCGCCGAGGCGCTCTAGGCACGCCCCGCCGCCGAGGTCCTCGACCTCACAGCGGACGGCGTGAGCAACGGATAGACGAAAAGGGCAAAGACGATGGCGAAAGCAGCTACCCCGAAGACCGCCAAGGCGGCACCGGCCCCCAAGGAAGCGGCAAAGGCTCCGGCCGCCGCCGCGAAGGCCGCTCCGGCGAAGAAGGCGGCCGCTCCGGCCAAGGCAGCAGCCCCCGCCAAGGCGGCAACGACTGCCAAGGCGGCGAGCGTCGCGGCGAAGAGGGTCGGCGCCGCCGGCAAGGTCCGCCAGGTCATCGGCGCCGTCGTCGACGTGCAGTTCGAGGATCATCTGCCGGCCATTCTGAACGCGCTGGAAACCAACAATGTCGGCAACCGCCTGGTGCTCGAGGTTGCCCAGCATCTCGGCGAGAACACCGTGCGCTGCATCGCCATGGACTCCAGCGAAGGCCTGGTCCGCGGCCAGGACGTCTTCGACACCGGCGGACCGATCTCTGTGCCGGTCGGCCCGGGCATGCTCGGCCGCATCATCAACGTCATCGGCGAGCCGGTCGACGAAGCCGGACCGGTCGACGCCGTCGAGCTGCGCGCCATCCACCAGCCGGCTCCGGCCTATGTCGACCAGTCGACCGAAGCGCAGATCCTGGTCACCGGCATCAAGGTTCTCGACCTGCTCGCGCCTTACGCCCGCGGCGGCAAGATCGGCCTGTTCGGCGGCGCCGGCGTCGGCAAGACCGTGCTGATCCAGGAACTGATCAACAACGTGGCCAAGGCCCACGGCGGCTTCTCGGTGTTCGCCGGCGTCGGCGAGCGCACCCGCGAAGGCAACGACCTCTATCACGAGTTCATCGAATCGGGCGTCAACAAGAAGGGCGGCGGCCAGGGTTCCAAGGCCGCGCTGGTGTACGGCCAGATGAACGAGCCGCCGGGCGCGCGCGCCCGTGTCGGCCTGACCGGCCTCACCGTCGCCGAGTATTTCCGCGACCAGGGCCAGGACGTGCTGTTCTTCGTCGACAACATCTTCCGCTTCACCCAGGCGGGCTCGGAAGTGTCGGCGCTGCTCGGCCGTATCCCGTCGGCCGTGGGTTACCAGCCGACGCTGGCCACCGACATGGGCGCGCTGCAGGAACGCATCACGACCACGACCAAGGGCTCGATCACCTCGGTGCAGGCGATCTACGTGCCCGCCGACGACTTGACCGACCCGGCGCCGGCGACGTCCTTCGCCCACTTGGACGCCACCACCGTGCTCAACCGCGCCATCTCGGAAAAGGGCATCTATCCGGCCGTCGATCCGCTGGACTCCACCTCGCGCATGCTCGACCCGATGGTCGTCGGCGAGGAGCACTACCAGGTCGCCCGCCAGGTGCAGTCGATCCTGCAGCGCTACAAGTCGCTGCAGGACATCATCGCGATCCTGGGCATGGACGAGCTGTCGGAAGAGGACAAGCAGACGGTCGCCCGCGCCCGCAAGATCGAGCGCTTCCTGTCGCAGCCGTTCTTCGTCGCCGAAGTGTTCACCGGCTCGCCGGGCAAGCTGGTCGACCTCGCCGACACCATCAAGGGCTTCAAGGGCCTTTGCGCCGGCGACTACGACCACCTGCCGGAAGCCGCCTTCTACATGGTCGGCGGCATCGAGGAAGCGGTCGAGAAGGCGCAGCGCCTGGCGGCTGAAGCAGCGTAACTCAGGAAATAGGGAGTAGGGAGTAGTGAGTAGGGATTAGCAAGTTTGTGGCCCAGTCCGTTGGACGCCCACTACTGACTACTCACTATTCCCTACTCGCTAGATTGGCATGGCTGAAGCTTTCAAGTTCGAACTGGTCTCGCCGGAGCGGCTTCTCGTTTCCGAGCAGGTCGAGTTCGTCGTCATCCCGGGTGTCGACGGCGAAATGACCGTGCTTGCGCAGCACGCTCCGGTCATGACCATGATCAAGCCCGGCGTCGTCACGGTGAAGACCGCGGCCGGCGCCGAAGAGCGCTATGTCGTGTTCGGCGGCTTCGCCGACATCCTGCCTTCCGGCTGCACGCTGCTCGCCGAGTCGGCGACGCATGTGAACGACATCGACCGTGCCGACATTGCCCGCCGCATCCAGGAGGCCCGGGAAGACGCCGCCGACGCCAAGGACGACGAGGCTCGCGCCAAGGCCGAGCAGTTCCTCAGCCAGCTCACGACGCTGGAAGGCGCGCTGTTGCCTGCCTGACGCAGCTCATGACAAGGGATCGAAGGAGCGGGGCCTGCCCCGCTTTTTTTGTTTGATGGACAGTCCGCCTGCTTGTCAGCAAGCGGTCGATGTCCAGCGAAGATATCTGGACCCGGTCACCCGCAGGCGAATCAACGGCTGTCTATGCCGAGCGCGGCGAATGCCAGCACCGGACCCTCTCGCCGCAAGTGGACGAGATGCACGGCCACGAGTTCGATCAACGTGCAGCGTTCGGCGTGATCCTTGGCGAAACCGGCAAGGTCGAACACTGCCGTGACTGTTTCGTTCGCCGGCAATTGTTGGTCCAGAAGTGCCGTCAATGCCGCATCGAGCGGATCGGTGAAATGGCCCTCCGGCAAGGTCTTTCCCCGCGCCGTGCAGGCGGCGATCCAAGCGGCTACCACCAGCGTCAGATGAACCAGCTCGGTGCCGGCTTCCAGGCACTCCAGGGCCGATGCAATGATGCGCTGCGGCAGTTTCTGGCTGCCGTCATTGGCGATCTGCGCCGTGCGATGGGCGAGCGCCGTGTTGGAAAAGCGCTCGGCGAGTTCGGCCGTATAGGCGGCCGTATCGAGCCCGGCGCCCTCCGGCAGCGTCGGGATCGCTTCTGCCCACAGCGCATCGACGAATTGCCGGATCGTCGGATCGGCGAATGCGCGATCGACGGTGGCATGGCCGGTGAGCAGGCCGAGATAGGCGATGCCCGAATGGGCGCCGTTGAGCAGCCTCAGCTTCATGTCCTCGAAGGGACCGACGTCCTCGACCATGGTGACGCCAAATTTTTCCCAGGCCGGTCGTCCGGCGTGGAAACGATCCTCGACCACCCATTGGCGGAACGGCTCGGTCATCACCGGCCAGGCGTCCTCGAGGCCGAGCTCTTGCGCAATACGCGTCCGGTCGGCATCCGTGGTCGCCGGCACGATGCGATCGACCATGCTCGACGGGAAAGCCACATCGTCAGCGACATAGCCGGCTAACGGCCGATCGTCAGCGCTGCCACGGGCGTCGCGCAGTTTTGCAAACTCGACCAGCAGCCGGTGCAAGGTCGCGCCGTTGGCCGGGAGATTGTCGCAGCAGAGCACGGTGAAGGG
>NZ_RZSL01000577.1:0-3684 GCF_003997355.1 Mesorhizobium sp. M1E.F.Ca.ET.041.01.1.1
GTCAGGGCCACCGCGCATGCGCTCAACCAGCTCTCCGCGCGGCTCCAGGCGGCGATGGAAAGCCGCATGCGCCTGGTCGCGGCCGCCGGCCATGATCTCAGGACGCCGATGACCCGAATGCGGCTGAGGGCCGAATTCCTCGACGAGGACCGCGAGAAATGGCTGAGCGATCTCGACGAACTCGACCGCATCGCCGACAGTGCCATCCGGCTGGTGCGCGAGGAGGTCAACCAGGACGCGGTCGAGGCGGTGGAACTGGACAGGCTGGTCCGCGACATCGAGACCGAGATGACGGCGCTCGGCCACGCCGTGACGATCGACCATCTCGATCATGTCTCGGTCAAGGCCGGCGCGCTCGGCCTGCGCCGCGCGCTGCGCAACCTGATCGTCAACGCCGCCACGCATGGCAAAAGCTGCAGCGTTTCGCTGTCCGGGCAGGGCGGCCGTGCGGTGCTGACCATCGCCGACCGCGGACCCGGCATTCCGCCGGACCTGTTGAACAAGGCGTTCGAGCCGTTCTTCCGGGTAGACCCGGCGCGCACGCAGTTCATCCCGGGCGCGGGATTGGGCTTGGCGATCGCGAAGGAGATCATCGAGCGGTATGGCGGGTCGATCCGGCTGGAGAACCGCACGGGGGGAGGGTTGGTGCAGACAGTGGTGTTTGGGACGGTTTAGGCGGTCGGAGGCTGCTAGTCGATATGTGCGCCTGCTTCCTCAACCACTCTTGCACTATCGGGCAAAGGCGGTTTTTTGACTGCCTTATCCCTTTCCCTTGAGCTCACAAGCAGGCACTGACATCGGCTCTCCACTCACGTGGGGTTCATGGGCGCTGCTATCGGTTTCACTGGCATTCAGTTGCGAGAGCAGCTTCAGCACCACTTCCCGCAGCCAGCGGTGCGTAGGATCGGTTGTATTGCGTTTGTGCCAGACGATGCAGACGAGGGCAGGATTGATCGGCATGGGCGGAATGTAGATCTCCAGCCTCAAGCGGGACGCCACCTTGCGCGCGAGTTGTTCCGGTACGAGCGCGACCAGATCGCTTCCCGCCACCGCGTTACAGACGCCGCCGAACACCGGCAGGGTCATGGCCACCCGCCGTTCGCGCCCCATCCGGGCCAGCGCGGCATCGCCCATGGCCTTGAGTTTGCCCTCGGGCGAGAAGACGACATGGCCGAGGTCGCAGAACAGGTCGATCGGAACGACATCTCCCGGCTTCACCTTCGCCCGTTCGAGCCTTGGATGCCCGGCGCGGGCAATCGTCACGAACGTCGACCGGAAGGCAGGAAGATAGTCGATCCAGGCCGGGAAATCGGTCTTGGGAACAAGGGCAAGGTCGATGCCATGCTTTTCGAGCGTGCCGACATAGTCGTTGGGCACCAGGTCCACCAGTTGGACCTGTATTCTTGGAGCAAGCTGGGAAATTGCATTGGCCAACGGAGGCATCAGCATTTCGGCAAAAAAATCCGAACCTGCGATCTTGAAACTTTGCTCGGCGTCGGCCGGATTGAAGCTGCCAGGCTCGGCAAGCAGCGCCGACAGTTCATCGAGGATGCGACGAAGCGGAAGTTCGAGGTTGCGGGCGTATTGCGTCGGCACGATGCGCTGCCCTTCGCGCACGAACAGCGGGTCGCCCAGCGACTGCCGAAGCCGTCCCAGGCCGGCTGAGACCGCTGGTTGCGACAGTCCGATGCGTTCTCCGGCCTTTACGGTCGATTGCTCGCGCAAAAGCGCGTCGAGCACCCGCAGAAGATTGAGATCGAAGTTCGATAAATTCATCGCTCGAATATATTTTATAATGACTATCGATTTCAATTATGAAATCGATTCTGGCAGTCTCCTTCATCGGAAATGACGTCGGATCGTGGGAGTTTTCGATGGCCGCTGCTTCGGTACCTTACAATGTCCAATGGCTCGGCACGACCTATAGGATCTGCCTGACCGCGGAGCAGACGGTCTCGCGGCTCGGAATATTCGAAAGCCTGAGCCAGCCGGGATATGGTCCTCCGCGCCATATCCACGACGAAGAGGACGAAACCTTCTACATCCAGTCCGGCGAGGTGGAGTTCTGGATGAACGGGCAAACGTGTATTGTCGGTCCGGGCAGCGTCGTCCACGTTCCGCGCGGAACCGAGCACGCATTCCGGGTGCTCGACGATCGCCCCGCCAGAATGCTCACCGTCATGACACCCGGCGGCTTCGAGGGCTTCTTCGCGGAGATGGCGACACACAAGTGCCGCATCCCCGATGACATGGATCAGATCGCCGCTATCGGAGCGCGTTTCGGTCTGACCTTTACGGGTCCGCCTTTGGGCGCGGCTTGGTGAATCGGCGAGATGACAAACTGCATTTCGGGTCCCTCATCAGGACTGAAACGCCGACCAGAAACTAACTTATTGAAAAAGCTGGTACGCCCAAGGGGAATCGAACCCCTGTTACCGCCGTGAAAGGGCGGTGTCCTAACCGCTAGACGATGGGCGCGCTCAGACGAAGCGGCTTATAATTGCGTTGTTCGCAACCGGCAACCCATCTGCAGCCACATGCGACAACTTTTTTCAAGGGTGGGAAAAAGGGCGGTTTTGGCCAGCTATTGTGGCGTCGCGTTCCTTCACACCCCCCTCTGTCTCTGCCGGACATCTCCCCCGCAAGGGGGGAGATTGGACGTTACCGCCGCTTTCGCCAATCGCCTACTTTGGAGGAAGAGCACCGCCGACGAAACTGCCAATCTCCCCCCTTGCGGGGGAGATGTCCGGCAGGACAGAGGGGGGTACTGTCCCGCCAGCGTTTCGGATCTTCTGCACTGCCCTTGCGCCCATGGGCCACGGCATGGATGCTTGGGTCCCCGCACCGCTTGCGTCGCTACGCCAAGGATGACGAGGTTGGGGAGGCTCAGCCGTCGCCACCGCCGCCGCGGCGGCGGCAGCGCCAGTTCCAGTCGCGTTCGGGGCCGACGTCGACGTGGATCGATTCGGTGTGGCAATAGGTGCCGACACCGCCGCGGCCGGGCATCGAGCGGACATAGCTCGCCAGCTCCCACCTGGAGACGCCTGGCACCTGGATGTCGGCGGCGGCGCAGTACATGTGCAGCGAGTTCTTGGCGCCGTTGGCGCGGCGGTTGCGGGACGGGTCGCGATAGCCGGAGGGGACGACCATCTTGCGGCCGAAATGGCCCTCGATCGTCTTCAGCACCCGCACCAGCGAGGGCTTGAGGCACGCAACGTCGACGCTTTCGTTCTGCTTCAACAGACCGTTGGGCGCGAGCCTCGCCATACCGGCGGCGGACGCCACCTGGTAGGAGCCGCCGCCTTCGTCCTCGTTGAGGTCGACGTCGCTCTCGTCGTCGATGCCGGACTTGCGCTTGATCTCGAACAGCGCCGTCTGGCGCACGCCGGGCAGGGCGTCGGCGCCGGTGATGTGGCTGCCGCTGTCGTCGCCGAGGGAAGCGAGCTGCACCGGCTTGTCGCCGGGCGTCGCGGAGGCCAGCGTCACGATCGGCTTCGCCGGCGGCGGCGTGGTCTTGGCCTGGGCGGCGGGCTGGTCGGCCGAACGGGTGTTGACCAGCGGCGCGGTGGCGGCGGAGGCCGGCGTGGTGCTGAACAGCGAGGCGAAAAGGCCCTTCTTGGGCGCGGCGATCGGCTGCTGCGGCGGCTCGCCCGCCGTCACGTAGACGCCGCCATCGTTCATGAC
>NZ_RZSL01000578.1:0-3669 GCF_003997355.1 Mesorhizobium sp. M1E.F.Ca.ET.041.01.1.1
CCGCCGACCGCGTGGTCAAGCTACCGGACGGCATCAGCGACGAGCAGGCCGCGGCCATGATGCTGAAGGGCATGACGGCGGAATATTTGCTGCGCCGCACTTATCATGTGAAGGCAGGCGACACGATCCTCTACCACGCCGCCGCCGGCGGTGTCGGTCTCATCCTCGGCCAATGGGCAAAGCATCTCGGCGCGACCGTGATCGGCACGGCGAGCTCCGCCGACAAGATCGAACTCGCCAAGGCGCATGGTTTTGACCATGTCATCAATTACAAGGAGCAGGATTTCGTCGCCGGCGTCGCCGCCTTCACCGGCGGCCGCAAATGCGACGTCGTCTATGATTCCGTAGGAAACGACACCTTTCCCGCCTCGCTCGATTGCCTGAGGCCGCTCGGCATGTTCGTCAGCTTCGGCCAATCGTCCGGGCCGATCCCGCCTTTCTCGATGTCGCTTCTGGCCCAGAAAGGCTCGCTCTACGCAACCCGGCCGACGATCTTCGTCTACAACGCCAAGCGCGAGGATCTGGTGGCGTCGGCCGGGGCGCTCTTCGACGTGGTGCTGAGCGGCGCCGTCGAGATCAAGATCAACCAGCGCTATGCGCTGAAGGACGCGGCAAAGGCGCAATCCGATCTTGAAGGCCGCAAGACGACCGGCACGACCGTCCTCATTCCCTGAGCCGGCTGCCTCGTTCTTCAGCGCCATGCCGTGGATGAGGGCACGGTTTGCCCGAAAGGCCCGCCGGTTTTTCGCAAGCTCCCAATAGGTGTATCTTACCCCTTGAGTTTCCGCTGGAATTCTTGAAGCTCTTTCAAGTTGAGTGCCGCTTTCCGACCGAAGCCGGCCGCGCATACGATACCAGCGGGAACACAGAACATATCCGGGTAACTGGATGGGAGGCACTGTGAGTGCAAATCATGACAGGGCGAATCTGCTCGAGGTTCGCGGCCTTACGAAGATCTTCGGCACGCTGACGGCGTGCGACCATATCGACCTCAACATCGCGAAGGGCGAGATCCATGCCCTGCTCGGCGAGAACGGCGCCGGCAAGTCGACGCTGGTCAAGATGCTGTTCGGATCGCTCGAGCCGAATTCGGGCGAGATTTTTTGGGACGGCAAGGCCGTGAACATCACCAGCCCGGGCGTGGCGAAAAAGCTCGGCATCGGTATGGTCTTCCAGCATTTCTCGCTGTTCGAGGCGCTGACGGCGGCCGAGAACATAGCGCTCTCACTCAACGACGGCTCGCCGATCAGTGCCATTGCCGCGAAGGCGAGGGCGCTCTCCTACAGCTACGGCCTGCCGCTCGATCCTGAAACGCTGGTCGGCGATCTCTCCGTCGGCGAGCGCCAACGCATCGAGATCATCCGCTGCCTGCTGCAGACGCCGCAACTCATCATCCTCGACGAGCCGACCTCCGTGCTGACGCCGCAGGAAGCCGACAAGCTGTTCGAGACGCTCGAGCGGCTGCGCGCGGAAGGCAAATCCATTCTCTACATTTCGCACCGGCTGGAAGAGGTCAAACGCATCTGCGACCGTGCCACCGTGCTGCGTCACGGCAAGGTGGTCGGCCATTGCAACCCGCGCCAGGAGACAGCCGCCTCCCTCGCCCGCATGATGGTCGGCAACGAAGTGAAGGCGGTGGTGCGCGCGCCTGCCGAAGGCATCGAAACCGCGCCTGCGCTGCTTGAAATCCGCGGGCTTACCCGCAAGCCGGCGACGCCTTTCGCCATTCCGCTGAAGAACATCAATCTCTCGGTACGCGCCGGCGAGGTGATCGGCATCGCCGGGGTCGCCGGCAACGGCCAGGGTGAACTCTTCGAATCCGTCTCCGGCGAGGTGCTGCAGCAGGATCCAGGCGCGGTGCGCATCCGCGGCAAGGATGCCGGTGGCCTGCCGATCACCGGCCGACGGCTGATGGGCGCCGCCTTCGTGCCGGAGGAGCGCCTCGGCCACGGCGCGGCGCCCCGGATGAAGCTTTCGGAGAACCTGCTGCTCTCGCGCCATGCCACCGACGGCAAGTCCTTCGTCGGCTCCGGCGGCATGGTCAAGAACGCCTCCGTCTACAGCGCCGCGCAGCGCATCATCGCGGCGATGGACGTGCGCAAAAGCGCGCCCGATCCGGAAGCGGCGGCGTTGTCCGGCGGCAATCTGCAGAAATTCATCGTCGGCCGCGAGCTCGACCGCAAGCCGAGCGTGCTCGTCGTCAATCAGCCGACCTGGGGCGTCGACGCGGGTGCCGCAGCCCATATCCGCCAGGCGCTGATCGAGCTTGCCCGCAGCGGCTCGGCGGTCCTCGTCATCAGCCAGGACCTCGACGAATTGTTCGAACTGTCGGACGCCATCGCGGTCATGCACAACGGCCAATTGTCGGCGCCGCTTCCGATCGCCGAAGCCACCTTCGAAAAGATCGGCCTGTTGATGGGTGGCGCCGAACCCGGCCACGCCGAACACACCATGGAGACGGCATGATGCGCCTCGAATTGGTCAAACGCCCGCAGCGCTCGGCGCTGTTTTCGGTGCTCTCGCCTTTCATCGCCTTCGCGCTGACGATGATTGCCGGCGCGGTTCTGTTCGCGTTGCTCGGCGTCAATCCGTTCAACGCGTTCGATGTCTATTTCGTTCAACCGATCAGCGAGGTCTGGCAGTTGCATGAACTGGCGATCAAGGCCGCCCCGCTTATCCTGATCGCGGTCGGCCTGTCGGTCTGCTACAAGGCCAACATCTGGAACATCGGCGCCGAAGGCCAGTTCATCCTCGGCGGCATCTTCGGCTCGATCATCCCGGTGCTCTTCCCTGAGTTTGAAGGTCCGTTGGTGCTGCCGCTGATGCTGTTGCTCGGTATGGTCGGCGGCGCCCTCTACGCCGCCATCCCGGCGCTGCTGAAAACCCGCTTCAGCACCAACGAGATCCTGACCAGCCTGATGCTGGTCTATGTCGCGCAGCTCTTCCTCGACTGGCTGGTGCGCGGACCGTGGCGCGACCCGCAGGGCCATGGCTTCCCACAGACCATCCAGTTCGGCGACTCGGCCATCCTGCCGGAACTGATGCCGGATGCCGGCCGTGCCAATTGGGGCTTCGTCTTCGCGCTGGTCGCGGCGATAGGGATCTGGCTGATGATGAGCCGCATGCTGAAGGGTTTTGAGGTCCGCGTGCTGGGCTCGAGTCCAAGGGCAGGGCGCTTTGCCGGCTTCGGTTTCAATAAGATGGTGTTCTTCACCTTCCTGCTGTCCGGCGCGCTGGCAGGGCTGGCCGGTATTTCGGAAGTGTCCGGCGCCATCGGTCAGTTGCAGCCGGTGATCTCGCCCGGCTACGGCTTCACCGCCATCATCGTCGCCTTCCTCGGCCGGCTCAATCCGCTTGGCATCGTCGCCGCGGGCCTGGTGCTGGCGCTGACCTATCTCGGCGGCGAGGCGGTGCAGAGCGCGCTCGGCATCTCCGACAAGGTGGCGCGGGTGTTCCAGGGCATGCTTCTGTTCTTCGTGCTCGGCTGCGACACGCTCATTCATTACCGCATTCGTCTGATCGGCTTTGCCGCGCCGAAACTCGAGGCCGCGCCCAAGCTGGAGGAGGCCCGCTGATGGACATCACCGTCAACATCCTTTTGACCATCGCCACGGCGGCGACGCCGCTCTTGATCGCTGCCATCGGCGAGCTGGTGGTGGAGCGCTCAGG
>NZ_RZSL01000579.1:0-3669 GCF_003997355.1 Mesorhizobium sp. M1E.F.Ca.ET.041.01.1.1
GGCCTGATCACCCAGACCGATCTGCTCGCGGCGGCCGCACGCGTGGAGACCGCAGACAGGGCGGCGCTGAAAGCTGTAGCATAGCTCGGGAACCTTTTGCCGGCGAGCGCATCCAATTGCTGGATGCAACGCCTGTCCGGGAGATCGGGACACGATGAGGAAGCCCGCACTGCAAGCTGCCGCTATTGCCGCGGCCGATGATGGCGACATGGCGCTGGTGCGCCGCGCGCTTGCGCGGGAAGCGGATGCCTTCCGCGCAATCATCAAGACGCACAACCAGCGGCTCTACCGCATCGCGCGCGGCGTGGTGCGCAACGACGCCGAGGCCGAGGACATCGTGCAGGAGGCCTATTTGCGCGCCTTCGCCAGTCTTGATGCCTTTCGCGGCGATGCCTCTTTATCCACCTGGCTGTCGCGCATCACGATCAACGAGGCGCTCGGGCGGCTGCGCAAGAAGAAGCGCATGGTGGCGATGCCTGAAAACCCGGAGGCGCAGATCATCCGGTTTCCCCTGAACCCAAGTAACTTGAACCCTGGCGACGATCCGGAGCGGACGATGGCGCAGCGGCAGATCCTCGGGCTCGTCGAACGGGCGACCGACAGCCTTCCCGACGTCTATCGCAGCGTCTTCGTCGCCCGTGTCATCGAAGGCCTGAGCATCCAGGAGACCGCCGAGGTGCTCGGCATCAGGCCGGAGACGGTAAAGACCAGGCTGCACCGGGCGCGTGCGCTGGTGCGCAAGGCGCTGGACGACGAGATCGGCCCGGTGCTGCTCGACGCTTTTCCTTTCGCCGGCCGGCGGTGCGATAGGCTGACGCAGGCGGTGATGAAAAGGCTGGGGTTCGAGGGCTAGCGCGCGTCGCTATTCGCGAACGCCGAGGGACAGCACCCCCCTCTGTCCTGCCGGACATCTCCCCCGCAAGGGGGGAGATCGGATGTCGCGCCGGCTTTCGCTAATCTCCAACGCTGCAGGACGGGCGGGGCGCCGAAGCTGCCAATCTCCCCCCTTGCGGGGAGGATGTCCGGCAGGACAGAGGGGGGTGTGACGGAACTCGGCGTAGCAGTGCTCGCTCCCCGCAGAGAAAACGCCGGGAACGTTTCGCCTCTCCCCGCATCCAATGGCCGTCAACCCCAGATGAGCCCTGCAGATGTGCCGGGCGAAGGAGATGCCATGTTTATCCGACCGACCGCAGCCCTTGCGGCCTTCCTGCTTGCAGGCGCCGCGCCCTATGCGCGGGCCGCTGAGAAGCCCACCGACCCGCAGATCGCCCATATCGCCTATACGGCGGGCACGATCGACATCGAGGCCGCCAAGCTGGCGATCAAGAAATCGAGGACCAAGGAAGTCGTCGACTTCGCCAAGGACATGGAGCGCGACCACGAGGCGGTGAACAAGCAGGCCCTGGACCTGGTGAAGAAGCTGAAAGTCACGCCCGAGGACAACGCCACCAGCCAGGCGCTGGCGAAGGCCGCGAAGGAAGAGCGCGCCAAGCTGGCGAAGCTGAAAGGGGCTGCCTTCGACAAGGCCTATATCGAGAACGAGGTGGCCTATCACAAACAGGTCGACAGCGCGCTCGAAACGCTGCTCATCCCCTCGGCCAGCAATACCGAGCTGAAGAGCCTGCTCGAGACCGGCCTGAAAATCTTCCAGGGGCATGAGCAGCATGCCGAACATGTCGCCGGCGCGCTGAAATGAGGGCGAGCCTGCTGCCGCTCCTGGCCGCGCTGACGCTGGCGCTCGTCGCTTCGCCGGCGCTCGCCGCCACCATCGAGTTGACGATCGACAAGCTGGTCTTCTCGCCGGCGAGCGTCGAGGCCAAGGTCGGCGACACGATCGAGTGGACCAACAAGGACGTGATCGCCCACACCGCCACGGTGAAAGGCGGCTGGGAGGTGACGATCCCGCCGAAGTCGAAAGGCAGGATCACCCTCAAGCAAGCGGGAGCGGTCGATTATTTCTGCCGCTTCCACCCCAACATGAAGGGTCACCTGGAGGTTTCGCCCTGACCCGCCGCCCGGTCGGGCGAGGCGCGCCGCGCCTTGTCCAGCCGATGCGTCCATGAATTCTTCCCTTGGACTTAGAGCGGCCGCAAGGGAGCGGCTTTCGGCTTGTTTGTATATTCACTAGTCGGTATACTTCGTGGATGAGCGAAAAGGCCAATCCGACCAGAAAACGCCTCGTCGACGCTGCGGCGAAACTCTTTTATGCCGAAGGCATCGGCCGCGTCAGCGTCGATGCCGTGGCGGAAAAGGCGGGGCTGACCAAGCGCACGCTCTACTATCACTTCAAGAGCAAGGACGAGCTGATCACGGCCTATCTCGACAGCCGCGACCAGCCGAACCTCAAGCAGATGGCCGGCTGGTTCGAGGCCGCGGAAGGCGGCGCGGACAAGAAGGTCGTGGCGATCTTCACCCATCTGGCGCGCGTGGCGCGGCACGTCAAATGGAAGGGCTGCGGCTTCCTGCGCACGGCCGCCGAGCTCGCCGCGATGCCCGGCCATCCGGCGGTGAAGGCCGGCTCCCGCCATAAGAGCAATTTCGAGAAATGGCTGGCGGGCGAGCTTTCGAGCCATGGCGTGCGCGAACCGAAGATGCTGGCGCGCGAGATCGTGCTGCTGATGGACGGCGCCTTTTCCAGCATGCTGATCCACCACAATCCCGACTACATCACCGCCGCCGGCCACGCCGCCGCGACGCTGGTGCGGGCGCGGATGGCGCAGACGGCGTAGATCCCGGCTTCGAACCGGCCGGCGAAACGCGGCCGCATCCCCCTTCGCCGCAACCTGGCGCCCCCCGGCTGCGCCGGAAACCATGAAGGAGGCTTGGCCGGCTCGGCGCGGGCGGGTTGTTCCAGCGCCTTGGACCAAAGAGCTGGGACGAGAATTAGGGCCAGCCGGCCTGACTTGGGTGGTGCAATGCAGGAAGCGGATGGTCATTATAAGGAGAGTCTTTATAACGGTCGATCTGATCACGACCACCAAGGGGAGACGATGCGTTACATACGTCCGCTTTCAATAGAAGATGCCGTTGGCGAGCTCGCCAAGGCGGTTGGCCCGGCAGCCATCCTTGCCGGCGGCAGCGACCTTCTCGTGAGGATGAAGGGTGGTTTCATCGAGCCCGAGCTGATCGTCGACATCAAGGCGATTAACGGCCTGAGCGATATCCAGGAAACGGCCGACGGCTTCAGGATCGGCGCCGCGGTGCCTTGCGCGGTGCTGGGCGAGAACGCGGCGCTGAAGAAGGCATGGCCGGGCGTCGTCGAGGCGGCCAAGCTGATCGGCTCGAAGCAGGTGCAGGGACGCTGCACCATCGTCGGCAATCTCTGTAACGCCTCGCCCGCCGCCGACAGCGTGCCGGCGCTGGTGGCAGCCGGCGCCAAGGCCGTGGTTGCCGGGCCGAACGGCAAGCGCACCATTGCCGTGGAGGCCGTGCCGACCGGGCCTGGCCGTACCTCGCTCGCCAAGGGCGAGATCGTCGAGGCGATCCTGCTCGACAAGCGCCCGCCGCATGCGGGCGACGCCTATCAGCGCTTCATTCCGCGCACCGAGATGGACATCGCGGTTGTGAGCGCCGGCGTGAACCTGACGCTCGATGAGGCGGGCATCATCAAGGCGGCCCGCGTGGCGCTTGGCGCCGCGGCGCCGACGGTGCTGCTCGTCGAGGGGGCGG